>NZ_JAYKZX010000001.1:885000-1156749 GCF_035989265.1 Sphingobium sp. HWE2-09
ATGCCGTGGCGACATGGGGTTGGTTTTTGGTGCTTGCCGCAAGGCAGGTGACAAAGGCTGATCTGATGATCGTTCACACAAGATTATCTGGCTGAGTTTAATAACCACACGAAAGCTAACGGCGAATGCTACCCAGTATTGTCGTTGGTGGTGTGGACTCTCAAGCGTGAGGTAAGGGCATCTGGTGAATGCCTTGGCATGTACAGGCGATGAAGGACGTGGCACGCTGCGATAAGCGTGGGGGAGCCGTGAGCAGGCTTTGATCCCGCGATTTCCGAATGGGATAACCCACCTTCACCATTTAAGACTGGTCCTGAGGAAACTCAGGCCCCGTGTTAAATGGGAGAGGTATCACTAAGCTGAATAAAATAGGCTTTGGTGAAGCGAACCCGGAGAACTGAAACATCTCAGTACCCGGAGGAAAAGACATCAACCGAGATTCCGTTAGTAGTGGCGAGCGAACGCGGACCAGGCCAGCGCCTGGGATATAGTTAGCAGAACGCTCTGGAAAGTGCGGCCATAGCGGGTGACAGCCCCGTATGCGAAAATGATATTCCAGGACTTGAGTAGGGCGGAGCACGTGAAACTCTGTCTGAACATGGGGGGACCACCCTCCAAGCCTAAATACTCGTACATGACCGATAGTGAACCAGTACCGTGAGGGAAAGGTGAAAAGCACCCCGATGAGGGGAGTGAAACAGTACCTGAAACCGGATGCCTACAAGCAGTGGGAGGGTCCTTGAGACCTGACCGCGTACCTCTTGCATAATGGGTCTGTGACTTAGTGTATCAAGCAAGCTTAAGCCGTTAGGTGTAGGCGCAGCGAAAGCGAGTCTGAATAGGGCGACCATGAGTTTGATGCATTAGACCCGAAACCCGGCGATCTATGCATGACCAGGTTGAAGGTGCGGTAACACGCACTGGAGGACCGAACCGTTCAATGTTGAAAAATTGTCGGATGAGTTGTGCTTAGGGGTGAAAGGCCAATCAAGCCGGGAAATAGCTGGTTCTCCGCGAAATCTATTGAGGTAGAGCGTCGGATGATTGCCGTTGGGGGTAGAGCACTGGATGGTTGCGGGGGTCGCGAGATCTACCAATACTAACCAAACTCCGAATACCAACGAGTCTAGTCCGGCAGACAGACGGCGGGTGCTAAGGTCCGTCGTCAAAAGGGAAACAGCCCTAACCTACAGCTAAGGTCCCCAAGTCATCACTAAGTGGGAAAGCATGTGGGATTTCCAAAACAACCAGGAGGTTGGCTTAGAAGCAGCCATCCTTTAAAGAAAGCGTAACAGCTCACTGGTCTAAATAAGAGATCCTGCGGCGAAGATGTAACGGGGCTAAAGTGATGCACCGAAGCTTAGGGTTCAGTCTTTGACTGAGCGGTAGCGGAGCGTTCCGTAGGCCGTTGAAGCGGAAGGGTAACCGACCGTGGAGGTATCGGAAGTGCGAATGCAGACATGAGTAGCGATTAACAGTGTGAGATGCACTGTCGCCGAAATTCCAAGGGTTCCTGCTTAAAGCTAATCTGAGCAGGGTAAGCCGGCCCCTAAGACGAGCCCGAAGGGGGTAGTCGATGGGAACCACGTTAATATTCGTGGGCCTGGAGGTGTGTGACGGATGGCGTAAATGGTCTGGGCTTATTGGATTGCTCCAGGCTGTGAAGTTGTCCCAGGAAATAGCCCCTCCGTATAGACCGTACCCTAAACCGACACAGGTGGAATGGTAGAGTATACCAAGGCGTTTGAGAGAAGTATCCTGAAGGAACTCGGCAAATTGCCTCCGTACCTTCGGAAGAAGGAGGCCCCATATATGCGCAAGCACTTATGGGGGGCACAGGCCAGGGGGTAGCGACTGTTTAGCAAAAACACAGGGCTCTGCTAAGTCGGCTTCAAGACGACGTATAGGGCCTGACGCCTGCCCGGTGCCTGAAGGTTAAGAGGAGGAGTGCAAGCTCTGAATTGAAGCCCAGGTAAACGGCGGCCGTAACTATAACGGTCCTAAGGTAGCGAAATTCCTTGTCGGGTAAGTTCCGACCTGCACGAATGGCGTAACGACTTCCCCACTGTCTCCAGGATATGCTCAGCGAAATTGAATTCTCCGTGAAGATGCGGAGTACCCGCGGTTAGACGGAAAGACCCCGTGCACCTTTACTGCAACTTCAGAGTGGCATTAGGAAAGAGCTGTGTAGCATAGGTGGGAGGCTTTGAAGCATCGACGCCAGTTGATGTGGAGCCATAGGTGAAATACCACCCTGCTGTTTTCTGATGTCTAACCTCGTACCGTTATCCGGTACAGGGACCCTCTGTGGTGGGTAGTTTGACTGGGGCGGTCGCCTCCTAAAGAGTAACGGAGGCGCGCGATGGTGGGCTCAGGACGGTTGGAAACCGTCTGTTAGAGTGCAATGGCATAAGCCCGCCTGACTGCGAGACTGACAAGTCGAGCAGAGACGAAAGTCGGTCATAGTGATCCGGTGGTCCCTCGTGGAAGGGCCATCGCTCAACGGATAAAAGGTACGCCGGGGATAACAGGCTGATGATTCCCAAGAGCTCATATCGACGGAATCGTTTGGCACCTCGATGTCGGCTCATCACATCCTGGGGCTGGAGCAGGTCCCAAGGGTTTGGCTGTTCGCCAATTAAAGTGGTACGTGAGCTGGGTTCAGAACGTCGCGAGACAGTTTGGTCCCTATCTGCCGTGGGCGTCGAAATTTGAGAGGAGTTGACCCTAGTACGAGAGGACCGGGTTGAACATACCTCTGGTGTACCTGTCGTCACGCCAGTGGCGCAGCAGGGTAGCTATGTATGGACGGGATAACCGCTGAAAGCATCTAAGCGGGAAGCCTCCCTCAAGATAAGATTTCTTAGGACCGTGGAAGACCACCACGTTGATAGATCGGATGTGGAAGTGCGGTAACGCATGAAGCTAACCGATACTAATTGTCCTATTCGCGCTTAAGAGTCCCACCATCAACGACAGCACTGGTTATCAGCGCATGTCAGCGACGGTCGGTTGTTAAGCCAGCCCAGATATAGCTTACAAACATACAAACCCGCCTGTTGGCAGGTTTGAACCCAACAAACCCGCCTGTTGGCGAGGTTTGCACCCAATATGTGCACGGCATCGATTATAACCCCCTTATATGCGCCCGCTTCATTGCTTGGTGACCATAGCGTCTGTGACCCACCCGATCCCATCCCGAACTCGGCCGTGAAACCAGTCTGCGCCGATGGTACTATTGCTCAAGCACTGGAAGAGTAGGGCGTCGCCAGGCATTGAAGCGCGCGCATATATCGGACACACAAAACCCATTCACTTTGTCGTTAGCGACCTCTGGTCGCGCCTCTGGCGCGGGATGGAGCAGCCCGGTAGCTCGTCAGGCTCATAACCTGAAGGTCGTAGGTTCAAATCCTACTCCCGCAACCAACGTAAAGACTTAGCGAACGCAGTGAGCTTAGGCTTTGCGTTGTCCCGGCGAACGCCGGGACCCACAACACCACACCCCGCCCACAAAGCGGGGTTTTTTAATGCCCCCAACCCGCGCGATCATCAGGCAAAGAGGCGACCATCCTGATCTGCCCCCACCGAGTGGACCGATTGGGGTGTTAGTAGATTAATCCCATCACCACCATATCCGGCCTTCGGTTCCGCTTCACTCCACCTCCGTCCGGATATGGCGGTGTCGCCGTTTCTGGTGCCGGTAGTCGGTATCCTAGGCTGCTATGCGGTGTAATGCTTCGATCAGCACCCTGGCCTCTGTGAGGCTGTAGAAGATCTCGCCATTGAGCAGTTCGTCGCGAAGCGACCTGTTAGCTTTCGTTATAGCCATTCTCCCATGATGATCCTGGCGCGATGTAGAGCGTATTTGGACGGCGGTCGCGATAAATTCGCTGCCATTATCGGAGCGTATATGTGCCGGAGGGCCGCGCGAGATGAACAGGTCGGCCAAGGCCGCCAGAACATCCTCGTGCTTGAGCTGCCGTGCCACGATGGGAGCCAGACATTAGTTGCGCTGGCCTTCGGCTCCCTTTGCCGCCTCCTTCAGGATCAGCTTGTCCAGCGTCAGGTCCCAGATCGCTCGGCGCAGCCGCTGATTTTCATTCTCCAGATCCTTCATCCGCCGTGCCTAGTCGGTCTTCAGCCCGCCATATTCCTTGCGCCAGCGATAATAGGTCTGCTCGCTGATCCCGATCCGACGGCATGCTTCGGCGGTCGAAGCCCCTGCGCCAGCACAATCTCAGCTTCACGCAGCTTGCCGATGATCTCTTCCGACTCGTGCTTCTTAAATAGCATCTGTCGTCCCTTTCGCGGTCCAAACTATCATAGTCTCTGGGACACTCAGCGGGGGGCAGATCAGACGATCGCGATCTGATTGTCGAACATGGTGTCTCCGAACAGTTCAAGGGTCTAAGAAATAGGCATCGCCATCGCACGAGCCTCGCTGGCGCAATTGTAAAAATCGACGGTGACGGGATTGGCGCTTATCCATGTGATATCGCCATCCTATCGAAGGACATGACAGATCTGCGTGGTAAGCAACGGAAGCTCGGCGTGCATGGCTGAAAGCTCCCGGCGCAACTGATACGAAGAGAGGGCCGCATTTATTGTCATGGGCGTGTTCATCTCCGCCGGGTACGTCTTAAACACCGATGGTCTCAGATAGGGTCCGAGAGGGTGACGAAGATTGCCAATATCTGCTTTTTATTTTTCGTTGCTCGAGGGGCGCCGAGCGAAAAGGCATCTATGGCTCAATTCCTAGTGCGCACCCTCATAATGACGGAGCTTTTGAATTTCCGCTTCATTGACTGGCGCCAATGCCAGCAGGTAATCACTCTTCAAATAACCGCCACGTTCATGCGGTGGGAGAACACAGCCCGCCTGTCCTGAAAAGGGCTTCGTTCTGAAGATGAAGCATTCGCAGTGCGGGGACTTAAAGCACCGCCAATTCACTTATATTGCCGCTATTGATTCCCCGTCGTTCGGGTTGTGATTTTCGCCACCAGCTGCACATTAGCATATCGGATCATCAGGGGTGGCTGAAAACCAGAATTTCCGCAGTTGGGGACTGCAAATCGAAGATTTACGACCATGTTGGTTCGATATCGTTGGGCGCTAGCTGAGACAAAGCATCGTTTTGGGCAAGGCCGTGAAACCTCAGCTTTTGGAGGAACTTCAATCAGTCTCCAACTTATTATTATCATCGTCCCGCGGCCTATTACCATGCGCAGAGCTGTACCATTTCTTTCGGTAAGTTGTTTTCCATCGTTCTGGTCATCTTCAATCTGCCAACATAACGCCCAGAGATATATGTTGTCGACGGAACTTCTGGCTTCAAAGAACCTACGTTCGGAAAAGACGTCGCCAGCCGACGACTACTCCACTGAGAGAAACGAGAATACCGGCCACAGACAGCATCCAGACCAAAATGTGCCGCAGTGGCGGCCAGATCAATAGCCATGGAAAGTCCAGACTATGCAGCGCGCTAAACAGCCAGCGATAGCTACGTCCACCTGATCCAACCTGACCGAGTAACGCACCGGTCATTGGATCGATGTGTATCCATGTCTGCGCAGGATCGTCGAATTTGAGCCGCAGCACGGGCAGCGGTCGGCTGTCGTCCCGCACGTTTCCAGTAGAATACCAATAGCGATCGGGACGTTTCAGCCGATCCACGCCGGTCAGCGTCGAGCCGGGCATGGCGGCCTGCGCAGTGATGATGATCCGGCCCTCATCCATCGACATTTGCTGCCCCGTAAGACCGTCCAGCAGCCGGGGCTTTCCCTCGCCCCATAAGGTGATAACTGGCCGACCGCCAACATAGGTGAAGCGAGCCTCGCGTGCACCTGTGGCTGCCCGCGTTAGCATCGCCACATTAGTAGCAGGAAAACCGGGGCGCGCTGTGCCATAGAGCCTTGCCACATCGCCACCCGCCTTGTCGCGCAATCCACCCCATGGGCTCATGGATAGCCAGCCGCTGAACACCCAGGTGATGACGAATAACCCGCCTACTAGCCCTGCGACATGGTGCCATTTCATCCAGCCGCGATAGGGGCTGACCGACCCTGATTTGTATCGTTTGTTCAACCGGACCCGCAACAGGCCGATCCAGACGCCCGCAATCGCCCCCAGCAGGCCGATGCCTGACGTCCACAGGACTGTCTGGCGCCATGGTTCCTGAAACACCCGCAACACCTCGAAATAGATCCAGTGCGGGATTGCGCCCAACCAGTTCCAGAATTGCTCATGTGCGGTCGTGTTCTGCACGACCTCACCGGTTTTTTGGCTGATGTAGACGTCGGTCGCTGCGGCATCGGCAAGCCTTACCCGCCAGAACGGAGCCATCGCCATGTAGGCGCGCGTGACAACCCATTGGTCATGGTCAACCGTAGTAATAGAGGCTGTCGGTGCGCCGGTAAGGGTGGAGGCAATCGCCTCCGCACGCGACGCATCGATCTGTGTGATTTCATCGCCCGTTTGCGCCGACACGGCGCGCCGCCCGTTGGGTGTGACGAACCGATAGACCGGTTCGCCACCCGTCATGCCAAGCCGCATTTCGGTTGGGAATGCAGCCAAATTCAGTTTCGCCAGTGCCCAATCTGGGCCAACATGCACCTGTTGCCATTCGATCGGCGCTGCCGTCGCAACCCGTTCCTCAGCGCGGAAGGAGGGGAAGGACACGTAGAGCATGACCAGTCCGGAGAAGAACCAGATAGCAAACAACAGGCATAAGGCGATGCCCGCCCAGCGATGGAAGACATAAAGCCAACGCTTCCCAGTCTTGGTCCAGGCGGTCAGCGAGAGTGGCGACTGCCTTGGCCGGGTCATGATTGCTATTTTAGAAAGCGACATGAAGGGTCGCCTCCACCGTGCGAGGATCGCCCAGCACCCATTGCGACGCTCCATAGGTCGCGCGCGCATAGATTTCGTTGAAGATGTTGCGCACCCGTACCGCCGCACTCGCACCTTCGACGAACTTCCAGCGGATACCGGCATCAGTTAAAGTGTAAGCAGGGACGACACGGCTGTTGGCCGCATCCTGATAGCGTTTGCCGACATAGCTGACACCGCCATCGACCACCCAGTCGTCGGCGAACGACCAACTGACGAACGCGTTGGCGCTTTTCGTGGCGACATTGCTGGGGCGGTTGCCTGCGCGCTGGAACAGAACCCCGCCCACCGATTCCGCAAAATCGTCGTAGCGCGCCCGCAGCAGCGCACCGTTGAGGGTAAGGCTCAAGCGATCGATCGGCTCAAGGAACAGCGACGCTTCGACACCGCGAGAAGATTGTTGGCCGACCTGTACCTGGATCGTGGGAATCAACGGATCGGATGTCAGCAGCTTGCGCTTGATGATGTCATACACCGCCAATGTCCACTGGCCCCGCGCGCCCCAGAAAATATGCTTGATGCCCGCTTCATATTGCCGACCGGTGGACAGGTCGAAATCACTCTGCGCCACACTGGTGGAGACGAGTGCTCCAACAGGATCGGCTGCGGTCGCATATTGGCCGTAGAGCGCGAGCGTCGGCACGGGATTATAGACGGCCCCGACCCGCCACGTGACGGCGTCCGGCGTCGACGTGAAATTGTTTGCCGCGTTCACATAGTCTGTCTTTGTAATTTCGGGCCGGTCGTAGCGCAGGCCGCCTACCAGAGAGAATTTCTCGCTGAACTGCAGCCGATCTTCGGCAAAGATTGAATATTGCCGGATCCTGTTGGTGTAACGGGGCTTGGTAGGCGCGCTGGCCTGATGGAGGAAAAGCGTGGAAGCCGGATCGTTCACATCGACCAGGCGGGTTGCGTTATTGCCGCTGTTGCTGACATTCTTGTAGCTGATACGGTTGATGTCGAAGCCGACAACCATCTGGTTCTCCAGTCCGCCCAGGCTATGGGTGAGATTGGCGGTCGTCCGGTTCCCGGTCTGCTTCTGGATATGATACAGTTCCAGGAAGCTGGATTGCCGGATTTTCGCGGCGCTGGTCGCCGTAGCAGGCACATAAGTTACGTTCTCTGCATTCTTCCAATATTTGTTGGCCCACAGATGATAGAAGGTACTGCCTATGGTCAGCGCATCGGATGCTGCCCATTCGATTTTCGCCTGGCTCCAATTGTCGCGGAAGCGCAGCCGGGCATCGTCGACATTATAGTTGTTCCGGCGTAGCGATCGATCCAGCTTTCCGTTGACCAGCGGGACGCCGAACCACGTCCGCGGATTTTGGTTACTATAGTCGTGGGACAGGGTGATGGAGAGCGTGTCCGTCGGCTTCAGGCGAATGGCCCCCGACAAGGCGAGCGCGTCGGAGTCGCCGCGGTCCATCCAGCCTTCCGACCGGCGATAACTTGCATCGGCCCGGAAGCCGACTGCGTCCGTAATCGGGCCGCCAGCGCCCGCCGCGACACTCAGACTGTCGAAGGATGCAATGCCGATGCGGCCGCTGACCTCCATCTGTTCGGACGGCTGCTTGCGTACGACGTTCACCGCGCCGCCGATGGCGCCCTCGCCATATAGAACGGAGGCTGGTCCACGCAGAATCTCCACGCTTTGCGCCATCCACGGGTCAGCCGGAAAGGTCAGCGTATTGTTGTACATCCGCATCCCGTCGTAGAGCGTCATCACCGAATTTTGTCCGGTGAAGCCGCGGGCGGACAGGCCATAGCCGAAGACCCCGGATGTGTTGACGATGCCCGTAGCGCGCGCGGCCGCATCCTGGATGGTCAGATCGCCCCGCAACCGGATGGCGTCGCCATCGAGCGTTTCTACGCTGGCGGGCATTTCGAGCGGTGTAAGCCCAAGGCGACTGGCTCCTTCGGTCTTCAGATTGAGCCGAAGCGGATCGACCACACCCGTCACGATGATGGCGTCAGGCGCGGCGTTGATATCTTCCGCCGGTGTCTGGGCATAACCAGCGGTCGGCAAAGACAGACCAACCGCAGCGAGCATGACGTTCTTGAAATACTGCATATAAACCCCCGTTCGTATCGCAGCGCACCTGTTGGGAGGGGCGCCAAGTGACAAGTTACGAACGGTTGGAGATGCGATGGCGCGAAGAAGGAGCGGTTGCCGCAACGTCGGGAACGCGCACGCAACCGCCTGGATTCCCGCACCTGCAGGACCAGCCGTTCGTTCGTCGCTCAGACGGAGTTCACCGTGCCGCGGCCATCCCCTGGACCAAGGCAAGAGCGACCAGACGTCGGCAGGTCTCCTGGCTCATGGGTCATCGCTTGATATACGGCCTTCCCAGGCCTCGCAGGATTTAGCGTCCGGCCCAGTGGCTGGCGGTTGGGGCACAATGCCGTCCGCACATGTATATCGCGCTCGCCACTTACAGTTGCAGGGACAGCTGCGGCATTGAATTCTCGAAAGAACCCGCACCGCATTCCCTTTTAATCCCCGTTTCCGGGGAACCGACGCGATCTTTGTCTGCATCCTGCCGAAGCTGGAGAGACCGACACGCTTTATGCGGCTGACTATCGTTTCGCAAGCAGTAGTCGCTGCTCATCGAACAGACCGACAATGATTAGCCCCGGACACAGCAGCCTCAAGTAGCAGACGGGAAGGCGGTTTTTCGGGGCGATGTCATCTAAAGCCAGCGTGCCACTCTCATACCAGCTGAAGCTGGCATCTCAGGGCGATGGTGCAATACGGTCGAACGTGGCCCTTCTCTTAAGCTTACCCCCCACTGCCCGAGACCATATCTTACGCGGGAGTGAAGTATGGGTTAGCGCTTTCTGGCGACATCGTACGCCAGAAGGGCTCAATTTTTATGCCGAAAACGTCGGGAGGGCGATCACCCCTCCCGTAATTTCCTTAGGCAGCATCAACCATGACGATCTCGCTATCTTCCATCGCGGTTACACGGATCACATCGACATCGTGGATGGCGGCACCGTCCCGGGCGTTGACCTGAACATTGTCGATTTTGATTACTCCAGTAGCGGGCACCAAATAGGCTTTGCGGTCCTTGCCAATGGGATATTCGGCGCTTTCGCCAGCCTTCAACGTAGCGGCAACGATGCGGGCGTCCGTGCGGATAGGCAGCGCGTCATTGTCATTCTCATAGCCAGACGCCAGCGTGACGAAATGGCCAGTCCGATCCCCTTTCGGAAAAGGACGAGCGCCCCAGCTCGGAGCATCGCCATTCTTCGTGGGCACGATCCAGATCTGGAAGATCTTCGTCGTGATATCCTCCAGATTATATTCGGAGTGACGCACGCCGGATCCAGCGCTCATGACCTGAACGTCGCCAGCTTCAGTCCGGCCCTTGTTGCCTAGACTATCCTCGTGCGTGATGGCTCCTTCGCGGACATAGGTGATGATTTCCATGTCGCGATGCGGGTGTGGCGGGAAGCCGGTCTTTGGCGCGATTGTGTCGTCGTTCCAGACACGGAGGTTGCCCCAACTCATACGCGCCGGATCGTGATAGCCGCCGAACGAGAAGTGATGCTTGGCGTCAAGCCAGCCGTGGTTGGCGCCACCGAGGTCTGCGAATGGGCGAACTTCGATCATGTAATGTCTCCTTTCGAACAGCGTCGGGCTGTCGTTGGATGTGTTTTACAACTTGCGATAACTTCGAAGCAGATACATAAATCTGGTGTATTCGTTCGAGAAAGTAGAACAATGAAATCCCCCGGAACTCCGACATTCGACCAGCTTCGCATCTTCCTCACCATCGTCGATCTCGGCAGCTTCGCGGCCGCGGCGCGGAAGCTCAATCGCGCCGTCTCCGTGATCAGCTATGGCATCGCCAATCTGGAAGCGCAGCTCGGGCTGACGCTGTTCGACCGGGAGGGCACACGTAAGCCCCAGTTGACCGTCGAGGGACGCGCCCTGCTCGCGGAGGCGCGCAGCATATCGCATGGCTTCGATGGACTACGGGCAAAGGTTAAGGGCTTGCTCGAAGGTCTTGAGGCAGAGGTCGACCTGGCAGTCGACGTCATGGTGCCCTCCGAGCGGCTAGGGAAAGTCCTGCGCAATTTCGCAACCGAGTTTCCAACGGTCCAGCTTCGCCTGCATGTCGAAGCGCTGGGCGCGATTACCGCCATGGTGCTGGACCGGGGCGCGGCCATCGGCATTTCAGGGCCGTTGGCGGCGGGCGTGGAGGGGGTTGAGTGCATCGCTGCCGGTTCGGTGCCGATGGTGCCGGTCGCAGCGCCCGATCATCCGCTGGGCCGCATGGAACGCATCCCACCTGGCGCGGGGCGCGAGCATACCCAGCTAGTGCTGACCGACCGCTCGCGATTTACCGAGGGGCAGGATTATTCGGTAATGAGTCCCAAGACTTGGCGCTTGGCCGATTTGGGTGCCAAGCATGCGCTGCTGCGCGAGGGGATAGGGTGGGGCAACATGCCGCTGCCGATGATCGAACCCGACTTGGTCGATGGCACGCTGGTTCGTCTCGTCATGCCGGATCATACGGGCGGAACCTACCGCTTTGCCGGTGTCTGGCGGCGAGACGCGCCACCAGGGCCTGCCGCCTCCTGGCTGCTGGATCAGTTTGTCGCTCTGGGTGCGGACGACAGGGAACTGGAAGGCATGGGCGATGTCTGATCAGGCCGAGAGCAGACCTAAGCGCGGCATGCGGTCGGGCCGACTTGAAGCCTTCACCGATGGCGTGGTGGCGATCATCATCACGATCATGGTGCTCGAGCTGAAAGTGCCGCAGGATGGAACGCTAGGTGCGCTGTCGGACAGCATGCCGATCCTGCTCGCTTATGTCCTGTCTTTCATCAATGTCGGGCTCTATTGGAACAATCATCACCATCTGATGCAGGCGACCCAGCGGATCGACGGTCGCGTGCTGTGGGCGAACCTCTTCCTGCTGTTCTGGCTCTCGCTCGTACCCTTCGTCATCCGGTGGCTCGATGCCAGCGGCTTCTCGGCCATGGCGACAGCGTCCTATGGCGTCGTGCTGGGGATGGCAGCGATCGGTTATGAGCTTACCGAGCGGTCGATCATCGCCTGCAATGGCCGTCAGTCTGCCATAGGGAGGGCCATCGGGCGCGATTGGAAAGGCAAGATCAGTCTTGCCCTTTACGCTGTCGCCGTGCCCGCCGCCTTCTTCGCCCGGCCGATGGCGATCATTCTTTATGTCGCGGTGCTGCTGTTTTGGCTCGCACCCGACCGCCGGATCGAGCGCGAATTGGAGGATTAGAGAGGCTTATTGGCGGCTGGGTGCAGCATGCAGGCTAGCGTTCCTGCGAAGATCAGCCCCCCGGCAAGGATGAGTGGAGCGACCAGCCCACCATGAGTGACGAGATAGGCACCGATGGCCGCACCAAGGAAGATGGCGGCCACACTACCGATGCGGCGTGCCCAGTTCGGGTTGGATCCGCCAGCGACGCTTGAATTGGCGGCGAGGCCCGTAATCGTGAGCGTAAGGACCGTCGTGGTGAGGTCCGGCACTTTCAACTGGCGGATGGTTGCGTTGCGGAAGCCCATAGCGAGGCCGGTCAGCGTGATGATGATATAGACGCTTGCACCAGGCATCTGCATGGCCACATCGAACCCAATGGCGACACCAGCTGCGATCCAGAGTAGACTGGCTTCGACCGAAGCGGCGATGAGCAGCCAGCGGCGAAGGGGCGAGCCCGCATGGCGCTTGCCGACGCGTCCGGCGATCAGCGCACCGACCATGAACGACGCAATGGCGAACATATAAGGCGCGATCCGGAATCCTGGTGCGCCGCTAGCGGCGAAACCGAGGAAGACGACATTGCCGGTCATATTCGCCGTGAACACCTTGCCAAGGCCCAGCACCGAGATGGCGTCGACCAGCCCGGTTGTGACCGAAAGAAGCAGGAGGAGCCAGGGGAGCAGCGATGTAACAGGCTTGTCGGCGGTCATGACGGTCTCCGTGAATGTCTATGCCATATGGCCTAGCCGCAACCTCGACATGGGAGCAGTCGAATAACGTCGTCCTTGTCGTTCGATAAATTGGAAAGATTGGATCAAAAGCGGAAGTTGCTTTCCAGGCCCAGCATCGTGATCGTTTTTGCAGGACCGGTTTCCTGGATGAAGCCGCCCGGCGCAAAAGCGGACAATGACGCCGACAATTCCCACTCGGGCGTCGCCTGCCAAGCGATCGTCGCTTCGGCCTCCTTGCCGATAAAGCGTGCTTTGCTGCCTGTTGCTTCGCGGATCAGATTGGCGGGAATGTCGTAGACGCCGTCCGCTATGCTGTACCGCCAATAGGCCATTGCGGCGAGACTGAACGAAACACCCCCACCCAACGCACCGCTGACGCGCGGATTGACGCTGACGATGTTGGTCGGTCCGACAGGAGACAATTCGCCGAAATATTTGCCCTTAGGGAAGAGCGCATTGAACGTGCCGAGTTTGCCGTCGCCCGCTTTGCTGTCGCCGCTGACGACATTGACCCGCAGGGTCGCGTCCGGAGCAAAGGGGAGCGTGGGAAAGCTGTGGCCGACCTCCGTGCCCAGCGTCCATGCCGAAATCCTCTGTCCTTCGAAATGGCCGAATTGCGCCACCCCCTCGACATTCCAGTGCCAGTCGCCACGCGCCCCGTGGAAGCGCAGGCCGATACTATGCCGCACTTCGCGCCCGGGCTGTCCGGCAAAGTGCGCAAGCCGATTGCGGTAGCCTAGATAGTAAATGTCCAGCTCCGGTAGCGTCGTATAGGCGCCCCACAGCGCTTTGGCGTCGGAGGTCGCGTCGTCGAAAATGCCGGGCCCCGGCTGGACGGGCCGCATATTCAGCAAACTGATTTTAGCCTGGCCAATCGTGACGTCCGCCCGCGCGCCATCGAACGCGAGCGGAACGTTGGGGCCATAGCGCGTTCCGACCAGACGTTCGGTGCCGAGCGAGAGCATCTGGCGGCCGGCGCGCACCGTCACTGGACCAAGGTCGACCTCGCCGAACGCCTGAAGCAAGTCGAATCGCGTCTGATCTATGGGACTGGCGGACGGGGATACGCCGATCGCATAGGCCAAGACCGGCTGCACAAAAGCCCGAACCTTGCCAACATGCAGATCGGCATAGGGTAGAGCGCGCAGCCACAGATAGCTGTCGTCCGGTGCGTCGGACCCGCCCCAGAGATTGTTCTGATAATTCTCGTTGCGGACGCGCAGTTCGATGCCTGTGCTCAACCAACTGCCGTTCCCGAGCGAGATATGTTTGAGCGGGCCCGTCCAATGATGCGCGCGTTTTTCCGCATCGGCGAGATCGGACCAGTCCTCGTCATAGCGCGTGATGCTGAGCGTGGGAGCCTGCCATGCCTCGCGCTGCTGGGCGCTGGCAGGTGCAGGGACGGCTCCCGCTAGCAGCCCGGCGGTGAGGAGACTCCTAAGCACGTCGCCGTTCCCGCGCGGACACGAGCGCCACCAGTACGAAGCCGCCGATCAGCCCGATATGCTCGAAGAAAGCATTGGTCGCCATGAAGCGTTCCTGCCCGGTCGACATCGCCCAGAAGGCGTTGGCGGTGAAGGCGGCCAGCAGCGTGAAGACGCCCAGCATGCCTGCACCCAGCCAGACGAAGCGGCCGGTCAGGATCAGGATCGGCCCGACCACCTCCACGCCGATGGTCAGCGCCGCCCAGACAGCGGGCGGGCTCATGCCGAAATGGGCCTGTTCGGCGACCGCCGCTGGCCAGTCAGTCGCTTTGACGATGCCACCCAGCAAATAGGCGCTGACTAGCGCGAGACGTGCCAGGAACCATGTGAAGCGCCAGTTAAGGATCGCGTCGACGAAGCGGGGTTCATCCGCGTCGGTCACGGCTTCACCGGCGCATGAAGTTCGGCGATGTAGCCGCCGGGGAAGCGGACGATCGCGGCCTGGCGATCGCCCTCCGAATGCGCGGGCACGATCGTCTCCACGCCTGCTGCCGTCGCCCTGGCGAGGGTCACGGGCAGATCGCCGACCTCATATCCGGTCATGTCGCGACCATAGGGCCAGGGAAGCTGACCGTCGGACACGATGACGCTCATCTTGCCATAGCCCGACGTCATGCGGATGCGACGGTAGCTTTTGCCCGGCTGGCCGATTTCCGCGCCCGGCGCCGCCTTGTCGTCGGAGGTGACCGTCGCATGGGCAAAGCCGCGCCATTGCTTCACGAACTGTTCGGCGGCATCGGTAGTCAGGTAAATGCGGTTCTCCGGCACCGTACCGAGCGCGGAATAATTGGGCTTCGTTTTGTGCCAATAGAGCTGCATGTTCACGCCACCTGCCCATTGCACCACCACGTCGCGGCCGATGGGATCGGGAAAGCTGGTGATGAGGCGCGTTGCGCCATGCCGCATCGCGGACGCGACCGCCGCGTCGAGGTCGGTCACAAGATAGCCCGTGCGTTCGGCACCGAACGGGACGGGGATCGGGGTGAGGAAGCCAAAGACGGAAACAGTGCCGACGGGGGTCAGCGCGAGCTGCGACTTCGTCTTGCTGTCCGTCGGCGTGACCTGGAACACGCCCTGCTTGCTCGCGCTGCCGCCAAAGGTGGCTGTGAAGCTCGCAACGAAGCGGTCGAAATCTTCCGGCGCGACATAGACATGGGTGGTGTCATATTGCGGGCCGACAGAAAAATCACTGGCCGGATTTTGCGCGGGTGCCCTGGCCTCCGCAGGCGCGTCGACAGGGCTGATGGCGACCAGAGCGGTCGCCATCAGGAGGGCAATGCAGTTCATGTCAGTATCTCCGTAGAATGTTGCTCGGCTTCCGATGAGGTCGCAAGCCTGTTCTACGCAGTCACGCCCATAGGAACGATCCGAATAAAATCAGAGGGCGCGTTCCAGATTGTCGAACACAAGTCGAGCGCCCCTCTTGCTGGAGGGTATCTCTTCGGATCAAACAGCCCAGCAGCCGCAGCCCATGACGCCCCAGAAACTCTGGACGTCGGCAGCGGGTACGTTGGCGCCAAGCGCCGCTGCATGGTCATGGCCATGGACATTGCAGGAGGAGACGCAGCCGCACGCCGATGCCATCTTCTTGGCCGTTTCGTGCCCACGCCAATGACCGCCGAAAGTAGCGACCGGCGACCAGTCTGGCATCGCCTTGGGTGCCTCGGGCGCGAGCGGACCGAAGCTGCCCTCGCCATAGACGATCTTGCCGCCCAATATGGTCAGCACCGATCGAAGATGCGCGATCTCGCTTTCCGCCACGCTGAAATAATCATCCGACAGCAGCGCCAGGTCCGCCAGTTGCCCGGCCTTGATCTGTCCCTTCTTACCGACCTCATTCGAGAACCATGTGTTCTTCTCAGTCCACAGCCGCAGTGCGGTTTCTCGGTCTAGCCTGTTCCGCACCGGATAGAGCGTCAGACCACCCACGGTCTTCGACGTCACGAGCCAACTGAGCGACACCCAGGGATTGTAGCTGGCGACGCGGGTGGCGTCAGTGCCGGCGCCGACGGGAATGCCCGCCGCCATCATCTTGCTTATCGGCGGGGTCGCTTCGGCGGCCTTCGCGCCATAGCGCTCGACGAAATATTCGCCCTGGAAGGCCATGCGATGCTGGACCGCAATGCCGCCGCCCAAGGCCGCGATCCGGTCGATATTGCGATCGCTGATCGTCTCGGCATGGTCGAAGAACCAGTTGAGGCCCTTGAGCGGAATATCCTTATTCACCTTCTCGAACACGTCGAGCGCGCGGCTGATCGTCTGATCATAGGTCGCGTGCAGGCGCCAGGGCCAGCGGCGTTCTGCGAGCAGACGGATGACCGGTTCCAAGTCGCCTTCCATCTCCGGCACCATGTCAGGGCGCGCGACGCGGAAATCCTCGAAATCTGCAGCCGAATAGACCAGCATCTCGCCCGCACCATTGTGACGATAGCTGTCATCGCCGTCGCCCGGCTTGATCTGCGTCGACCAGCTGGCGAAATCCTTTAGCTCTTCCTTCGGTTTCTGGGTGAAGAGGTTGTAAGCGATGCGCAGCGTCAGCTCGCCATCCTTGTGCAGCTTGTCGATGACCTCATAATCGTCAGGATAGTTTTGCGAGCCGCCGCCAGCATCGATCACGCTGGTGACGCCTAGCGAGTTCAGTTCACGCATGAAGTGCCTGGTGGAGTTGAGCTGATAGTCCTGCGGCAGCTTCGGTCCCTTGGCGAGCGTCGAATAGAGTATCGTTGCGTTCGGTTGGGCCAGTAGCAGGCCCGTGGGATTGCCCTGCGCATCGCGGACGATCTCACCGCCCGGCGGGTTCGGCGTATCTTTCGTATAGCCTACCGCCCTCAGTGCGGCTGCGTTGAGAAGGGCGCGGTCGTAAAGGTGGAGGATGAAGACGGGCGTGTCGGGGGCGGCGGCGTTGATCTCGGCGATGGTGGGCAGGCGCTTCTCGGCGAACTGATGCTCGGTGAAGCCGCCGACGACGCGCACCCATTGTGGCGGCGGGGTATTCTCGGCCTGCTTCTTCAGCATGGCCATGGCATCGGCCAGTGTCGGAACGCCCTCCCAACGCAGCTCCATATTATAGTTGAGGCCGCCGCGAATGACATGGATGTGGCTGTCGATCAGGCCGGGGATCAGGCGGCGGCCGCCAGCATCCACGACACGGGCGTTCGGCGCGGCGGCGGCGCGCACTTCCTGCTCGGTGCCGACGGCGAGGAACTTGCCGTTACGGATCGCCACTGCCTGTGCCTGCGGGTTTTCCCGGTCCAGCGTCGTGACCTTGGCATTGGTGAGGATGAGATCGGTCTGGGTCATGGCGAAACTTTCCATAGGTGCAGTCAGGGCGGTTGTGGCGGCGGCGCTGCCGAGCAGCTGGCGGCGGGTCATCATGTGTCGCGCTTTCCATGGGTCGGCAGCTCGCCCAGCACATGATGGACGCAGTCCTGGCGGACGAAGCGGGCCAGTTCCGGCAGACTGGCGACCCGCTTGACGACCGGGATCAACTGTTCTCCGAGCAGTATACCCGCCAGCCCGACAAGGGCTATTACCGGCGGCGCAGGAGAACGGACGCCCATCAGGCTGTAGACGATGCCGACGATCAGGCCGGCGCCGAGGGAGAGAATGTAGGCTTTCATGTCCGTTCTCCGGCGTGATGTGGGTTCAGGACTGGATGAAGGCGAGAATGTCGGCGTTCAGCACGTCGGCGTTTACGGTCAGCATACCGTGCGAATAGCCCTCGTAGATCTTGGACGTCGCGTTCGGCAACAGTTGCGCCTGCATTACTGCGGCATTCTTATAAGGCACGACCTGATCGTCATCGCCCTGCAGAACCAGCGTGGGCACGGTGATGGCCTTGAGGTCCTCGGTCTGGTCGGTTTCCGAAAAGGCCTTGATCCCCTCATAATGGGCAAGCGCGCTGCCCATCATGCCCTGGCGCCACCAATTGTTGATCACGCCGGGCAGAGCCGTCGCGCCGGGGCGGTTGAAGCCGTAGAAGGGACCGGTGGGGAAATCGCGGAACATCTGCGCACGGTTTGCCGCCAGTGCCGCGCGGATACCGTCGAACACCTCCATCGGCAGCCCGTGGGGATTGGCATCTGTCTGCGCCATCAGAGGCGGCACCGAACTGACGAGCACCGCCTTGGCGACGCGGCCCTGAGGCTGGCCAAATCGAGCGACATAGCGCGCCACTTCGCCGCCGCCGGTGGAGTGACCGATATGAATGGCGTTCTTAAGGTCGAGATGCGCGACGACGGCAGCGGCGTCAGCGGCATAATGATCCATGTCGTGGCCGAAATCGACCTGGGCGGAGCGGCCATGGCCGCGACGGTCATGGGCGACGACGCGATAGCCCTTCGACAGGAAGAACAGCATTTGCGCATCCCAGTCGTCCGATGAGAGCGGCCATCCATGGTGGAACATGATGGGCTGGGCGTCCTTGGCTCCCCAGTCCTTGTAGAAGATGTCGACGCCGTCCGTGGTGGTGATGAAGTTGCTCATGGGGAAATCCTTGGCACGATGGGGAGAAGCGGCCGGGGGATGCCCGGCCGCTGGGCTGGATCAATGCGCCTCGGAGGCGTTGAACATCGTCTTGGCGTAGGTTATGCCGAGGCCATAGGCACCGCCCCACTTCTTCGCGAAGCCGGTGGTCATGTCGTAGGTTTCGGTCCGCGCCCAGTCGCGCTGCAGTTCGAGCAGATACTGGAGCGAGGTCATCGGCTTGGCGCCCAGCTGGATCATCCGCTCGACGGCGCGCTCATGGGCTTCTTCGGAGATGTCGCCGCAGGCGTCTGAGATGAAATAGACGTCGAACCCCTGGTCGATCGCGGAGGCGACGGGGCCGACGATGCAGACCGAGGTCCACAGCCCCGCGAAAATGATGCGCTCCTTGCCAATGCGGTTGACCTCGTCGATGACGGCAGCGTCTTCCCAAGTATTCATCGATGTGCGGTCGAGCAGCGGCTGATGCGGGAAGGCGTCGGTGATCTCGGTGAACATCGGCCCGGAGAAGCTGTCGACGGCGACCGTGGTCAGGATGGTGGAGACGTTGAAACCGGCGGCGGCGTTGGCGACCAGAGCAGCATTATTGCGCAAAAGCTCGGTCGAAATCGACTTGGTGGCGAAGGCCATCTGCGACTGGAAGTCGATCATTACGAGGGTGTGATCGGTCGGCGTGATCAGGGATTTGCCGGGGGTCGGGGTCGCTTTGATGGTCATGTCGGTCTCCAATCGAATTTCGTACACTCGGATCGTCCCGGTGTGATTGAAGATCTAGCGGGATAGAGTTTTGCTGCGCAGTCTGATAAAGCTTAGCCCATTGTTCGATTAAATCGAATGATGGACGTGGACGAAAGCCCGGTTCTCCCGTTTGCTGGATCTTTGAGCCGAGCTGTGGACTGTGTAGCTTGCAGATCCCTACTGAACCAAATCCCATTCGCCGCTGGCGCTTCGGTGCCGAAGCCCGGGCAGTTGAAAAGGCCAGTTTCACCACCGCGATTTTTGCTGCGTCGAGATGTTCGGCAGTGTGATTATTTCAATGGGGTTCGCGAGGTCTGAGCAATCTGGAACGACGGCTCCTATCAATTGCAGACGTAGCCGACCCTGCCGACGAATGACCGGGTGTGGTCGGCTACCGCCGAAGCCGAACGCCGCGTCGTGGGACCTAGCTGCCGTTCTAGAGGCCAGCTTATAATGGCGGATTTCAGCCAAACACCGGACGTCCTAATGGACAGCAAATAGCGGCGAGGAGCGGGGAGGACGGGCCGGGTGCAGACGTGCGGGTTTTGGAGCCGAGCAGCGACTTGCGGGCACTAGTTAGGATACTGTCCCCGGAATTTGGCTGGATGATCCGATGGCACGGATTGGTCCAGGACTATGAGAAGCGGATAGACGTCTCGTGCGCCATTATCCTCGTAGCCATGGCCGGCAATCTCATACGCGGAAATGCTCATTCCTGATTTAACAAACGGACTTTTAGATGCCATTAGTTTTTCTTGCATTGTCATTGAGAATGCGCACTGATTATGCAGATTGGCAGGAGCCAGTTCGAATATAATAGGGGTGCTTTTCCATGGTATCCATGCAAAAGATGTTGATTGCTGCCGTCTGCGCATCTGCATTCAGCAGCGCGGCTTATGCAGACGATTGTTCATTCAGATACTCGACCCAAATCGCAAACCGCGCCGCAAAGATTGGCGCCAGCGTGTCAGCCCAAGCTTTACGAGCGATAAGCAGTGACCTCGCAAGCGCGATCGGCGAAAACAAACCATCCGCCGAAATTGGTTATGAATATTCGCTTTCTGCGGCCGGCGGAGCGGCTCGAGAGGCCTATTCGGAGACAATCGTCAATGGGTATTTATGTTCTCTAAGAGAGAAATTCAAAACCGATCCAGCCAAGATCCAGGCGATCGACGACGCAGAAATCGCGCTAACCCAAGCGCTTGATGACTATTATATGTACGATGTCTGGATGGGCCCAGAATCCGGCGCCAAGCGTGACGCTATCAAAGCACAAATAAAGAATTCCCCAGCTGCAACTGGACCTTTCTCGCTGGCTGACGCCGAGGCAGGCATGCCAAAGAAAGACTTTGATACCGTCACGCTCCGTAATAGGATATTGAATGTAACTGTACCTGGCATCACAACGGTAGATGGTTGCTACGGCGTCGTTGAGAGTTCCATCAGAAAAGTTGAACCTTCAACGCTCTCCAGCCTCGGCCTCATTCGTCCAATGCTGATTAAGTACATGTCTGGCAATCAAAAGCTTGCAATCAACCAGATTTGGATGTTCGTCAGCGGCTCAATGAACCAGCAGATGATGACTGCTAATCAAAAGACATCGGTGCCTGCGACACCCGAAACATTGGCCTGCGTCAACAACGCGAAGGCAGCCGCGGAGGCTCAAGAGCAAACAATCGTTGCCAAAGATCCTCCCGCATGAGGCGATCCGCTATCGCTTCACTCGCTGCTTTCATCTTGCTTTCTGGCTGCCTCTTTGACAGCAAGCGAGGTCTGCACGGTGTCCCAAATTATCGCATGGCCGAAGCAAAAAGTCGGCGCGACGAGTGCGACGCGATGGCAGCGACGATTAGGCCCAGTAAGGACAAATCTGGAGGAATCCAGATTCTCGGATATGGAGGCCAGTTTCAAGACGCAACATTCAACAACAACAGCGTCAAAGATCAATACCTTACTGCGGCTATGCAATACATCGCCACTTGCCGCGAATGGCAGAGGTTCGAGGCGAGCGACGAAGAATATGAGGGCGCGATCATGGTTATGGCTAATACCTCAACGAGAGCCATGGACGCCCAAAGTCAGGATGTGACGTTGGCTGGCTGGAAGTCCGCCATGGATGAAGCCCGCCGGACCAACGCAGAAACGATGTCACAGCTTGTACAACAGATTCGAACAGACATAGCGAGCCGACCAGCTCTCTTACTTAGCAATGCTTCAACGGAGTCGAGGCTTAAGGCCATCGAAGACTGGATGAAAGCGAACCCGCCTTACGCTGGACCAGATCTACCCAGTTCGACAACCTGGACCGTTCGTTTTTCTCTCGCAGGGCGGGATCCGAATGCTTCAGACCTTGCCTCAGCCCGATCCTCGCTGACTTCCACACTGGCGAAGTGCAAGGCGCCGGTCGTCAACGTAGTGGGGTTTGCCGATCTCAGCGGCTCTGAAGCCGCGAACTTGCGCCTTTCCAAGCAACGGGCTGAAGCCGTCCATAGCGCGCTTGAGGTCCAATACGGTGCGCAATATCTCGTAAGTGGCGGGGGTGAAGTCTCGCGCTTTGGCACCGATCCATCGAGCAATCGTATCGCGGTGGTCTCCGTCGCATGTATCCGGTAGCACCGCGAGGCCGCCTTGCGAGCTGCTGCTATCGCGGATCACTTAGCCAAACTGGAATGTCAGCTTTGGAAGCGTTGTTGCGAGAGGGTTCCCCGCTGAGCGAATGGCCGGTTTAACGGAAGCTGCCGTTTAAAGTTCGGCCGGCGAACGACGCACTCTGGTCGAGGGCTGCTGACAGCTGTCGGTCCCCCCATGCGACATTAGCATCGACTTCTGAATGGCAACGATGGATCAGGACGCGACCAGCCGACGTCATCGTGATAGCGGACGGGAAGGGCAAGGCTGCGCGTATCCTCGAGATTATCCTCTTTGGATCGCACGCACGCGGCGACTGGGTAGATGAACCGCACACGTCAAAGGGCTACGTGTCGGACTATGATCTTTTGATCATCGTGAACCAGCAGGACCTTGCTGATCTCGATCTCTGGCACAATGCCGAGGAACGGTTAATCCGAGAGAGTCAGGTCACGAAGGTCTTGCGGACGCCGACCAACTTCATGGTTCACACGCTCAAGGAAGTGAACGATGGCCTGGCGCAAGGGCGTTTCGTTTTCGAAGACATAGCCCGCGATGGAATTGCGCTATATCAGTCCAGTGACACTGAGCTGCATCAGCCCAAGCCAAAGGCGCCAGACGATGCGTTGGAAATGGCGCAGGAATATTTTGAAACATGGCTGGCATCGGCTCACGGCAGGATGAAACTATCGCGGTTTGCGATGACTGAGGGGATGCTGAAGGAAGCAGCCTCTGAAATGCATCAAAGTGTAGAGTTTCTCTACCACTGCGTATTGCTTGTGATGACGTTCTATACCCACATCGCCACAATATTGGGTTTCTTAGGTCTCTTGCCGAAAAATTGGACCAGCGATTGATCGCCGTCTGGCCACGTGATGATCGCAAGGATCGAGCCATGTTCACGAAATTGCGCGATGCCTACGTTAAAGCGCGCTATTCCAAGCACTATGCGATCAGCGCAGAGGAACTGGAATGGCTCGCTGCGCGCGTGGAGGATCTGGGCAGCCTAGTTTACGACATCTGCTCCCAGAGGATCGCGGAACTCAAGAGGACCGCTGGCGTCCTCTGACGAATCATGACAAAGGCTGAATATCTCCCTATTCAGCCCTTTCTTTAGGATGAATAGGGAACTCACTGGCCGAGAACGATCAAAGCAACGATCTGCTGGTCACCCTGACTGCCAATATTGTCGCTGCCCATGTCAGCAACAACAGCGTCGCCGTGGGAGATATCGCCGTGCTGATCGCGAGCGTACACCATGCCTTACACCAGACAAGCGCGCCGGTCGTCTGGTGTAAGGCTCAGCCCGAGCCGGCTGTTTCAATCCGAGCCTCGATCAAGCCCGGTTTCATCGTCTGCCTTGAGGACGGCAAGAAGCTTAAGATGCTGAAGCGCCATCTTATGACCCGCCATGGTTTGTCTCCTGACGACTATCGTACAAAGTGGGGATTGCCGTCAGACTACCCTATGGTCGCGCCCAACTACGCCGCTCAGCGTGAGGACTGGCGAAGAAGATCGGGCTAGGACGTAAGCCAGGTCAAGCCGGGAAGGCTGCCGGGTCCAAGCCGGCCTCGAAAAAGCTGACAATCGCTTCGAAGAAGTGAGGGAAAGCACGCTTAGCTCGCTACCCGTCTTAACGTCGCCTGTAGTTTCCTCGCTTGCCCCTGCCAGGTCACTGGCGTTTCGAGATCTGCCTCTAATTCCCGCCAATGGCGGTCCCATCCGGAGCCGCGTTGGCTGACAGGAACTTGGAGTTCAACCAGCTTCACTGAACTTCCCGAGATTGAGCGCAGTCGTTCGAGGATTGCGCGCAATTGACCATCGTTCGATGTGACAGGCGGCGCGGGAGCTTCGCCTGGGGGATCGCTTCCACCGCTTATGGACTCAGGTGCCGGCCTTTGGGGTGATCCAGACGTCGACCGGCGCGACAAATTTGCCCGGCGCAGGCTTTCCGACATTGACCCGGTCAGCAGTCACACGCTCGCCCGTCTTGAGATTGAAGTGGCCCAAGGCTTGGACATCCGGCCAAACGTCATCTTCTGAATGGGCCGGTCGGTTGTCGAATTCATGATGGTCGCAATGATGCTCATTGCGTCTCGATAGCAACCGGCCTCGGGCCTTCCAGTGAGGAGGTTGGGTCCTGCAGATTTATAACTTTGCCCCTGAAGAGCCGGCATACTTGATCGGCACCGACCAGAGAAAGTCCGAAAATCGGACTAAATCTTCTGCCCCGTGTAGCCAAACTGTTGGAGGAGGGGGAATGCCACTATAGGCTTTGACGGGACGCCGTGGAAGCCTGTCGGCCAGTAGCGCAGGAAGGTACAGATGACTGAACCCGTCGATGATCAAGCAGAAACGGCTGTCGCCACCGTCGCATTGCAAACCGGCTTTCGAGAATGGGCTTGGACTCCGCTCTATGCGAACATTGGTGGGGTATCGCGGGGATGTTCTGGGTGCTCTCTTTCCTGTCCTGGTGCGCAAAGCCGCTCGGTTAGATGCATGAGACTGCTGTGATGGGGTATTTTATCATCGCCTGCTGCCCGCCGATCATGCTGATGATCCTTGGCTTCGGAACTCTCGAACGATGGTGGCATGGATTTCGTCGAGATGGTTCGGAGCCAGCCGAATCAGGTGAACTTCTGCACTTAGACGTAGGCCCGTCCGGCATTCATTGGAGCATCGATCCCTTGGGCCCACGATCAGGATGTAATTGGATTGGGAGCACCCTAAATCCTTTGAATGGTGGTTACATCAGTCGCGGGTCTTAAACTTGCTATCGCCATCGGCAGGCCTATTGCCTAAATCAAGACGGTGCCTTCCTTTCGACAAAAGCGACGATTGCTCCAAAGATGTCACTGGGGCGTTCAAATCGAAGGTGCCCCGGCCGCTGTCTGCATCTTTCAAGTAGCGATTTCGCAGGCCGTCATGTCCAAGAACCTGTTCCGATAGCTCCACAGCAAATGTTCTATGGGGCGATCCTGAACGTGCTGCCGACAGTTCGGCATTTGCAATCGCCTGACGAACGTCGAAATTTACAATGTCGAGGTGGGAAATCGCGGTCTCGCTCATGCTTCCAACCTCTGCACTCGCGACAGAGATCGAACCGCTAGCTGGACATCCGCAAAAACCTCAGATTTCTTGAACTTTAGAACGCCAAGCAGTTGAAATTGTTAAATGAGATTTTGCTGGATCAGGGTTTTTGCGGGTGTCCAGCTCCTCCGGTCGTTCGGCTTTTAAAAGCGCCGCTCGCGCTTTCCGAGCCTCCAGATATCTGCCCATTGATACCTGTAGTGATGCTATTTTGATCCTGGGCAGTTCGGTTGATCGATCTCTGCCATCCCGTCTGAGCCATGATGGCCCGCACATCGCGTTGGAGCGTGTCTGCCACCTGGGGCCTGAGGCGCCACTGGCCTTTGCGGTCCATTTCAAAGCCGCCACGCAGCCAGTTGGTCAGGGCGGCTTTGCCTTCCGTGCCGCCGCTCATGAAATGCTCGATCGTGTCGGGGTCGGCCTGCTTGCCTGCCTCGAACCTTGTACTCGTGTCGTTACGGGCGGATTTTTCGAAGTCAGCGCTGCTGGAGACGAGCAGGTCATTGTGTGCGAGGTTGAAGCGCGCATGGCCGCCATTGGCAACTGCGCCCAATTGGCTTTCGTTGAGAAGGCCGGCCTTCCACATCTGGGCCGCGGTCTGCGGCGTCAGGTTGAGGCTGAAGTCGCCATTCTGGTCCATGGCAATCTACCGTTTCTTGAGCTCGATGCCGTTGGCGCGTATTCGCGCCGAGCTGGCCTCGGTCATGCGGAGCTTCTCCTATCTCGACGACACCCGCGACGGCTTCTCGATTCGGGACTGGGTAGCGGACGAGGAAGATGACAGCTGGCTCTTCATCACCGTGAAAGCCGATCAGCTGCCCTCGCTTCCTCCTCGGATCACGGTCTGGTATAAGCGCCATCATGAGCATGGAGCCCGACCGGGCCCGCCGACTCTATTGCGTGATCGATGAACTGCCCACGCTCCAGAAGCTGCCCTCACTTTCGGATCCTAGCTCGGGCACGGAAATATGGCGGATGCGGGATTCTGGGCTTTCAGAGCTACCCTCAACTGGAGGCGACCTACGGAATCCAGGATGCCGCGGCGATCACCGGATACTGTTCGACCTGGGTGGCGCTGCGCGCAAATGACACGTCGACTGCCAAACATGTCTCCGAAAATTTTGGTCAGGTCGAACAGGTCGAAGCCAATGAAGGTATGTCCTATGGGGTGAACGACATGCGCGATGGCGTGAACCTCTCGCGCATGCAGGTCACCCGACCTCTCGTCATGCATACCGAGGTCACCAACCTTCCCAATTTCGCGGGCTTTTTGCGCTTCGGAAGGGACCTTCCAGTTGCCCAATTCACAGACAGCTATAATCGAGCCCCGACCTGCTTGCCGGGGTTCGATGAGCGGACGTCCCCGGCGATACGCATGTCAGTCGGCGCAGCTGCGCCAGCTTCAGCTTCGCCAGCAAGGGATACCAGCAAGCGAGCAAGAGCGCCGAAGAAGGGCGCCGACCCGCCTGAACTTCCCCTCGCACAGGCCAATGCCGAACCACCTGCGGACGCAATCGCGTCAGGTCGTGGCGACGCGACCCCAGTTCCAGACCTGAAGGCAACTCGCGGGGCACCTGCACTTCTGGGCCGCTCATCCGGTTTCGGGCTTGCCCAGCATGGTCGCAGAGGCGGCGCGCGTAGCGCATCGAGGCCGACATGATGCATCCCAGGCGTCCGTTCGCGCAATTCGCCTGAAGCTGCGCGGGCGTCAAGGCCGCGCGGTCGACCCAAGAAGCATCCCAAGCTTTAGGGTTATCCCGCCTTTTCCCGATGTCAGTTTCATGGCGCGTGGTTGTCGGTTTTCGAGATCGGACCCCGCGTGCCGAAGCTGAGCCTGGCATTCCTGCCCTGATGAACAGGGAAGGGAGGCTGGAAATGGTTTTATATTATTGAAATAGAAAGAAAAATAGTTCCTAGTGCCTGCATGAATGAGAAGTGTTTCCGGGATTATAGGCGCAGAATCCTGCATCAAATGCGTTTGTTTTCAGTCACTAAATCAAATAATTCGGTTGCTGCCGGGGGACTCGAAACAACTAGATTGCAGATCGTTTTTACCATCCAGCACACAAAGTCGCTTACGTTGCGACCCTAGGACGCCCTTTTGCTCGACGCTTCACCGAAATGATACATCGCTTAAGGCGGTCGTTTGCTCCGTTCCCACAGCACTTCTCATCTGAATGCAAGGCCATCGGAGTTTTCTCACCATTGTCTGAGAAAATGTAGTTTGAGAACAAAGCGCTCTCCTGCACCCAAACAGATCATATCAAACCGTTCCGGATCATCCCGGAACGATTTTTTCATGCTCTTTTTTGGCAGATTTGCCCCGTTTGCCCGAGACGAGCCAAGTCGGCAGCCTTCGCGCCAGCCTCCAGCTCCTTCAGTACGCCGATGATCTGTTCTTTGGTAAGCCTTGCTCGCTTCATTCGTCCGTCCTTCCATCAGGTCAGGCTCTAATCAAGCTTGGAGGAAAATCCGGGGGTCAGGTCACGCTACCGATAAAGATGAGGAAACGCGCAGGATACTATCCAGGCCATATTTTCGGCCATTAGCCTTTTCATTTAAATAGATGCTGCAGGATATGCCCACTGCGGAACGACAGCCTGCCTGTTATTCAACCTCAAATTTGAATAAGCGTTTGCGGATCGTGGTAGCAGCTGGACGACACTATGACGGGTGCCCCCGTCACCACAGTTCCGAAAAAACCGGCAACGCTGCAAGCTACGGCCAATCTCCGCTCGAATCCTGGCGACATGGTGCCTGTCCAATAGATGATAACGATGCCACCACATCCTAAAATGAGCCATGTGAGGCCCAACACCCAGCGGAACAGCGTCCCGCCCATTAGCGGCATGCCGCTCCAGCCATGAACGCATCCTAGCCCATGCAGCGCGTAGAGCAGCGAAAAGCCTAACGCCCACAGGATCATCCCCGCACTTGCGCGTGCCAGCAGCGTCATAGCACGATGCCCGGCCCGAACAGGCACAGCAACAGGATCAGAACCACCATCGCCGCATAATCGCTAAACAACCGGGCGACGGCGAATTCCTGACACCGCGCTACCGAAACATAGCCAGCGCCGATACGTACCCGCAAAAATGCGGTGCACAGCAGGGCGATAAGTGCATGAAGCACGCCATAAGCCAGCAATATCCACGCGACAGCGGCATAGGCATGGCTATCGGGCGCGGGCACGGAGCTGAATCCGATCACCAGCAGGCCGACGATCACCGCGGCTTGAGCGCAAACTGCTGCTATAGCCAGGCGTGCAGCGATAACCAGCGACCCTGTACGCCCCGCCGACTCTGACCGCCGCGCCAGGAGCATCGCTGCAACTCCCGCCAGCGCGGTCACGATGCCGATCCCGAAACCGCCATCGATCGTCTGGGGCGGCGGCCAGTTCGGCGCCACGACCCACAAGAACGCGTAGCCGAACAGCAGCGACGCCAGCAGCACGGCATCCGCCACCAGCAGGAACATACTCCCCCACCATGCCGGCGCGCCTGCCACTTCGCGATGGATCGGCGCGGTCCGCCCCTTGCCGATCGCGACCAGCCCGACATCCGCCCGCGATCCCAGCACCCATGCCCATCGCCACCCGAGCGCAATGACGCCGACGACCGGCACCATCGCCAACCAGTAATAGCCCAGCAGCACCGACAGGAAAAAGCAGCCCGTCACCGCTGCCGTCACGATCGGCAGGCGGCTGTTGCCCGGCAGGATGACGACATGGTCGATCGCCCCACTGCTGCTATCCACAGCCATCGTTTCGCGCCAACCATGCCGTGCCTGCGCCAGATAGCCTTCGCCGCGCGCCAGTTTCAGCGCCAGCGCTGGGTCGTTGCTCAGCGGCTCGCGATCCGCCACCTCCGGTTGGCTGGCGAAATTATAGGATGGTGCGGGAATCGGCATCGCCCATTCCAGCGTGCCAGCTCTCCACGGATTGCGGGGGCTACGCCGCGCCAGAAAGATTTGAAGCCCTACGTCCAGCGCGAACAGCGCAAAGCCGAACGCCATGACGAAGCTGCCCACCGACGACAGCAGGTTGAGCCAGGTCCAGCCCATATCGTCGGTATAGCTATAGATGCGGCGCGGCATGCCAAGCAGGCCGGTCAGGTGCATCAGGAAGAAGGTCAGGTTGAAACCGATCAGGATCATCCAGAACGCCGCCTCTCCCAGCCGGGGCACCCGCGCCCGGCCGCTGAAATGGGGCAGCCAATAATAAGCGCCCGCCAGCATTGGAAAGATGAACCCGCCGACCAGCACATAATGGAGATGGGCGACCACGAAATAGCTATCATGCGCCTGCCCGTCGAACGGCACCATCGCCAGCATCACACCGGTCAGCCCGCCCAGCACGAACACGAGAAAGAACCCGAGCAGATACAGCATCGGCAGCTTCAATTCCGGGCGACCGTTCCACAGCGTCCCGATCCACGCGAAGATCTGTAGCGCCGTCGGCACCGCGACCAGCGCGGAGGCGGCGGAAAAGAAGCCCAGCGCCATATGTGGGATGCCGGTCGTGAACATATGATGCACCCACAGCCCAAAGCTGAGGAACGCGAGCGCGATCAACGCAGCGACGATCGCGCCATAGCCAAGGATCGGCGTGCGGGCCATCACCGGCAGCGCGGTGGAGACTACCCCTGCGGCGGGCAGGAAGATGATATAGACCTCCGGGTGCCCGAACAGCCAGAACAGATG
Organism: Sphingobium sp. HWE2-09; assembly: GCF_035989265.1. GTDB lineage: Bacteria > Pseudomonadota > Alphaproteobacteria > Sphingomonadales > Sphingomonadaceae > Sphingobium. Next base: position 914,992 of record NZ_JAYKZX010000001.1, read on the forward strand.
CTGCCACAATAGCGGACTGCCGCCATGTGCCGGATCGAAGAAGGGCCAGCCGAACACTCGCTCCAACTCCAGCAGGATCGACCCCAGGATCAGAGGCGGAAAGGCGACGATCATCATGATCGCGGTGATCAGCAGATACCAGGCGAAAAGTGGCATTCGGTCCAGCCGCATGCCCGGCGCGCGCAGTTTCAGCACCGACACGCAAATCTCGATCGAGGCCGCCATCGCCGAAATCTCGACAAAGGTAATGCCCAGTAGCCAGACGTCGGCATTGATGCCCGGCGTATAGGCTTTTGACGACAGCGGCGTGTACATGAACCAGCCGCCGTCAGGCGCAATGCCGAGCACTAGCGCTGCGATCAGGATTGATCCGCCGAACAGATAGCACCACCAGCCATAGGCCGACAGGCGCGGGAAGGCCATGTCCCGGCTGCCTAGCATCTTAGGCAGCAGGTACAGCGCCAGCCCTTCGAACATGGGAATAGCGAACAGGAACATCATGATGCTGCCATGCATCGTGAACAACTGATTATAGATAGCCGGGCCGACAAAGGCGCTGTCGGGCGTCGCCAACTGCGCCCGGATCAGCATCGCCAGCACCCCGCCGATCGCGAAGAAGGCAAAGGCCGCCAATATGAAGCGCTTGCCGATGTCGGAATGATTGACCGAAACCAGCGTGCCGCGCCATCCGCGTGGGCTGCCCCAGATCGCGGTGAGCGCCCGGTGGTGGTGCAGCGCGCTCATCGTCCGCCCCCCGACTGGAACCGCGCCCAGCCGTCTGCATCATGGGCCACGACGCGAAAGCGGTTGGCGGCATGGTTCAGCCCGCAAAATTCCGCGCATTGCCCTTCGAACACACCCGGCTTATCGGCCTTGATCCGCAAAATATTGATCTGGCCGGGGATGGCGTCCATCTTGCCGCCCAGACGCGGCACCCAGAAACTGTGGATCACATCCACCGACCCGACCTGCACATCGACCGGTCGGCCTACCGGAATGTGCAGCACGCCGCGCGTTTCGATCGCGCCGTTCGATCCGGGTTGCCGGAACGTCCAATACCATTGATGGCCGGTCGCCGCGACCACCATCCGTCCAGGCGCGGGATGGGCGATCGATCCTTCCCCCAGCATCAACGCATAGCCCAGTAATAGCGCCAGCACTGCACTCGGCATCGCCACGCCCAGCCAGCAAATCCATAATCGTGCGCTGCCTTTGGCCGGGCGAAGCCGCGGTAGAAACGCCAACAGCAATAGCGCCAGGACGAGCAATGTCAGCACGGCCGCGCCCGCCAGCATCACCCACCATAATGTCGCGACATTGCCCGCCGCCGGTCCCGCCGTATCGAGCGTGGAGAGCGGCCCGGCGCATGCCCCCACGAACATGACTGGCATTATTCGGCCAAAGCGGTGCATGATGGGCCGATGGCATTGGACGAACACAAAACGCAAGCCGGGGACGCATTGGTCGACCCGGTTTCGGCGCAACCCCATTTTCACCGCACGGAATCCAAAATCGCGGTGGCCGGGCACCCGGTTCACGCGATGCTGGTCGCCTTCCCGGTCGCGCTCGCCATGTGTACGCTGGGCGCAGACGCCTTCTACTGGTGGACCGGGGACATATTCTGGGCGCGGGCGGCGCTGTGGGCCAGCGGCATGGCCTTCCTGCTGGGCGTGCTGGCGGGCATATCCGGTACGGTCGAGCTGCTGCTGGTCGCTGGCATCCGGGCGCGCGCGGCAAGCTGGACCCATTTCATCATCGCGGTGATGCTGCTGTCGATCCTGGGCGCGAACTGGGGCTATCGGCTGACCTCCGGCTATGAACAGGCGGTGTTGCCTTGGGGTTTGCTGCTGTCCGCTTTCGCTGCGGCCTTCACGGCGGTCACGGGCTGGCACGGGGGGAAGCTGGTGTTCGACTATCAAATCGGCACCTCGTCCACTGGCAATGGCTGATCCTGCGGTCGCAGGATCCAGTCGGGCGCTAACCGGTCGCCCAGCACCGGCTTGCCCAGCACCAGCAACAGGATCGCGACGATCGCACCGGTTGCGATGGCGACGGTCATCACCGGCCAACCACGCGGCGGATCGTAACTCCCCTGCCGTTCGCCCACGATCAGCGTGACATGCCCGATCCACGCGTGCAGCAACACCAGCACGCCGACCCCGACCAGCTTGGCGAACATCCACGGCACAAACAGCCCGCGCAGGAAGACCAGCGCCGTGCCCATCGCGATCGCGATCACGGCGGCGGGCGTGACGATGCCGGTATAGGCCCGATGTGTCAGCACGCGCAGCCGGGAATATTCGCTCTGGTCGTCGCTGACCTGATGCCGCGCCAGCACCAGCGGCAAGCCTATCAGCCCAGCGCACCATAGGCAGAGCGCAGCGATATGCAGGAATTTGATCGCCACGATCATGCCGTCACCGCCGCCCGCGCCCAACCCCGCCGCGCGATCAGCGCCAGCGCGATGGCATAGGGGATGATGCCCGGCACCCACATGATAAGGCCCGCCAGTTGCTGATCGACTAGCTGCGGCAGACCCCAGGCCATGGTCTTCCCGGCATGGGCGGCGTAGAGCGGGGCAGGGGCGAAGGTCAGCAGCGCCCCCAGCATACCCATTTGCGCCATCGCGGCGATCGCCCCCAAGGCAGCAGGCATCACCGGCGCGGCAAACAGGCTACGCCAAAACCAGATGGCCGATCCCAGCAGGCTTGCCTGCATCAGCCAATAGATGCGCGCATCCGCCAGCGCCGCATCATAGAGCGAGGGGATATGCCATGCCCATAACAAGCCGGTCGCCGCGACGAAGGCCGGGCCGATCATAGCGGTCCTGCGACTGGGAAAGGCCAGCGCAAATAGCGGCGCGGCAATCGCGACGATCAGGATATGATGCACCGCCCGCGCCATGAACAAGGCCGCGCTGATCGCGCACAGCGGCGACACGAATGCCACCGCCAGAACTGCGACGCCTGCCAGCGCAAGTCGCGGGCTGGCCGAACGCAGCGCAAATAGGGCGGAAATCGTCAGTCCCACCAGCAATATCGGGTCGAAATTCCACGCCGCCATCGCCGCATCGGGCAGGGGCGGCGGCCCGCAATAGCTCGTCATGCTCCCCCCTCCATCATGCCAGCGATCACTCCGCCTTTCGCCAGGCGTCATGGCCGTAAGCGATGCCCAGCGCCACGACCGCGCCGCCGACGATATTGCCCGCCGTGCTGCAGAAGAGGTTGGTCAACCCACGCGCCAGATCGGGCGCATGCCCCGTCTGCGCCAGCCAGCCGAGCGGCAGGATCGACATATTGGCGATCGAATGTTCCAGCCCTGCGCTTACGAAGATCGTGACCGGCCCGACGATCGTCAGCACTTTGGCCGGGATCGTCCGCGCGCCCATCGCCATCCACACCGCCAGACACACCAGCATGTTCGCCAAAATGGCTGAACTGAATGTCGCTAGCGCCGATTTGCCCAGCTTGGCATCGCCCAGTGCTCTTGCCGCTTCACCGACGCCGTCCGACAATCCGCCCGCCGCATGGAACAATAATGCAATCGCGACACTACCGATCAGATTGCCGGTCCACACGACCGCCCAGGCACCAGCCATCCGCCCTGCGTCCAGATCGCCAGTCAACGTTGGGAGGATCATCATGGTATTGCCCGTAAACAGTTCCGCGCCCACGATGATCACCATCATCAGTCCGACGGAGAAAGCGCCGCCCGACAGGATACGCACTGCGCCGCCATCACTCATATTCGCTTGCGCGACGAGAGAAGCGATCGATCCGAAAGCAATGAAGGCGCCCGCCAATATCGCGAGCACGACCATGCGCGCCACCGGCTGCTGCGCCTTGGTCGCGAGAGCGGCAGGCGCGGCCCTGGCAATCGCGTCACCGACCGGGTCGTCACAGGACTGGGAAACCGCGCTCAACCGCGCGTCTTGGTCTGCACGATACCGCGCACGGACCTCCATCCGCTAGACAATCCGTTACAGTCGATGGGTTCGGCTTCGTCCGCCATCGGGCCTCCTTCCAGAATATCCTATGGATAAGCACCCGCGGAGGGGACGGTTCCCGTTTCACAAGATGTCGCAGCGTAGAAAAATTATGGAACTATATCTGACATTCTTTGCGTGGTACTTTTTTTAACGCGTATTGACGGACAGTATATTCACCCGACATCACTGCCTGCCATCATCGAAGAACCACCCGATTTCGGCTTTGGTCCTTTGCGGCCAGATTTCGTCCAACGTCGCCGGGTCATAAAGACGACCATTCTTCATGACAGCGCCGATCTTCATGGCGTTGGCGATGTCAGCCATCGGGTCCGCATCCAGGATAAGGAGATCGGCGAACTTGCCCGGCTCCAGACTGCCGACATCGTCGCTATGGCCGATGACCTCGGCCGAACCGATCGTCGCGGCCTTGAGCGTTTCCATCGGCGTCGCGCCGCCAGCGGCAAAGGCCTGCATTTCCCATTGATAGCCCAGCCCCTGCATTTCGCCATGGCTGCCAATCCCCACCAGCCCGCCCGCGCGCTGGATCGCGACGGCATCTGCGGCGATCATCTTCCAGCTTTGTGCTTCGGGTGGCATCCAGTGGCGGTTGCGGAGTTTCTCCGCGACGATGCCGGGCGGCACGAAATGGCGGAATTTGGGATCGTCCTGCGGCCGTTTGTTGATGATGAAATCGAACAAAGCAGGCGTAGTGCCATAGGCGACCGAGATGGTGGGCGTGTAGCTGGTGCGGCTCTGCGCGAATAGGCGGATGATGTCCTGATGCAGCGGCGATACGGGGATGGCATGTTCGTTGCCGGAGAACCCGTCGATCGCATGCGTGAGGTTCAACACCATATCGCTTGCGCCTTCGGTCGTGGGCATCATGCCCAAATCCTTTGCCGCCTCGACCATATATTGCCGTTGGGCACGATCGCCGATCATGTAGCTTTTGATATTGCGGGTGCGATAATGGTCGCGGTATCGAGTGAGGACGTCGATCGCATCCTGCTTGCTGTGGATTTCCGCGTTGACGAACACGCCCGGCCCGGTCGACCAAGCGCTCGGGCCGCGCATCATGCCTGTATCGATCATGTCCTGATAGGCGAAGACATCGGTGGTGAAGGGCTGAACGTCGAGCGCCGAGGTGACGCCATAGGCCAGATTGGCGGCGAAGTCCCAATGCCCCCTGTCGTGAATGGCACGGCGGATTTCGAACCAGTGGGCATGGGTATCGACGAAGCCGGGGACGATATATTTGCCGCTGACATCGCGCACGGTTGCGCCGCCGGGAATGGCGAGCGAGCCTGACGGCCCGACAGCGACGATGCGGTTGTCAGTGATCACGATATCGGCGTTGGCGATGACATCCTGCGCGCCCGCCATCGGCAGCACGGTCGCGCCGCGCAGGACGATGCTTCCCCGTGGCACATCGCGCGGCAGATCCACCGGCATGGCGAAGTTTTGCGCCAGTGCTTCGGCGCCCTGCGCGGGGGCGGACAGCGCTTGTTCGATCGGCAGGCGCCGGAACGTCGCCCCAACCGACCAAGTGATGCTCGCGCCCCTGTCCGCCCAGTCGGTGAAGTCGGCGCCGATGCGAGTTAATTTGTGGCGAGCGACGCTGGCGGCGTTGAGGTCTATCGTCGGCGGTTCCGCGCCATTGGCGGGCGGCACGTCGATCAGATAGATTTGCGCGAAGGATTTAACGAGTGCGCGCCTGCCATCAGGGCTGAGCCGCACTTCGTCCACCGGCGCGGGTCCGGGGAAATATTGGCCCAGCCCCGGTGCCAGCACACGCAGTACGACCTGCGGATCGCCACCCGACAGCGGCACCGTACTGACACCCGCCGGGCTGTAGAAGAACAGTTGCCCGTCATCGCCGAAATGCGGCAGGCGAGCGCCCACGGCGTGCGTGACTAAGGTCGCGGGGCCGCCTCGTACGTCCATACGGATGATGTCGGTGGGACGTGACGGGTCGATCTCCGATACCGTGTGCAGGCGATCATAGTGGTTGGCGCGCAGGGCCACGACGGTCTTGCCGTCGGGCGTGAAGACGGGTTGGGTATAGAAAGCCGGGAACTGGGTCAGTCGGCGGGGCTTGCCGCCGCTGGCTGGCACGGTCCAGATATGGCCGCCTTGCGTTGCCGTCCAAGTGACATAGACGATGCTTTTGCCGTCCGGCGACCAGCCGGGCTGGAAGGCGTCGTCGGGCACGATCCGTCTGGGCGTAGCGCCGGGGACGAGGCTTTGCACATAGAGGCCGCCTAGCGCGGTGAAGGCGACGCTTCTGCCGTCGGGCGACTGACGGGGTGCTTGCACCACGCGGACGCGGACCGGGCCGTCCTCTTCCTTTTGCCGTACGCGCGTGAGCGGGCCGAGGCCGAGGTTCACCGGCGCGGTAAAGGGAATATCCGTCCGTGCGCCGCTGGCAATATCGAGCCGCGCCAGCTTGCCGCCCACGCTCATCAGCAATGCCTTGTCGCCCGGCATGAAGGTGAAGCGCGGCAGCAGGTCGGCATAATAGCCGCCATCCTGCCCATCGCGATCGATCGGGAAGGCGATCCATTTGTCTTCGCCGGTTTCCAGATTGCGCAGGCGCAGGCCGTCCTGCTGTCCTCCATTCGCCGTCGTGCGGCTGGCATAGGCGAGCAGACTGCCGTCATGCGACAGCGCCGGGCGCATCGCGCCGCCCGCCGACTGGATGATCGTTTCGTCCTGCCCGGTCTTGAGGTCGTGGCGCGCGATCGACCAGTTGGGCAGGTCGTTTTCGGTCCAGGTATGGCCGCGCTTGGTGGCGTAATAGAGGGTGCGGCCATCGGGCGCAGCGACCGCGCCCATCGCGTTCATCCGGGCGTCCCAATTGTCAGGCGATCCTGCCTTGGTGATCTGGATGCCGCTGCCGCCATCCTTGTCATACATGAACAGTTCGAACGCCAGGATCGCGTGGACGGTGCGCGACACGGTGACGAAGCGGCCGTCGGGCGACCAGGCGGGAGAACTGTAGATGGCGACGGACATGTCGTGGGACAGTTGCTTGAGGCCGGTGCCATCAGCGTTGGCGATCCATAGATTGGTAACGCCCGACCGGTCGGAGATGAAGGCGAACTGTTTGCCATCGGGCGAAAAGACGGGGTTGCGCTCGAACGCCATGCCGCTGAGCAGCGGGCGGGCGGTGCCACCGGCCGCGTCGAGGGCGTAGATGTCGCCGAGCAGGTCGAACAGGATCGTCCCGCCGTCGGGCGATATGTCCGGCTGCATCCAGGTGCCTTCATGCGCGTCATAGGCGAGCGTGCGGGTCGGCTGGAGGCTGAGACCGCCCTGGTCCTGCGCATGAAGGGCGGGCGCGGCGAGAAGGGCAGCGCCAAGCAGGAGGGAAGCGGCAAAACGCATGGCGGCCTTTCTGGCAGGTATGGCGCGAGAAGAAAATGGGACCGCCCGCCGGGTGCGGGCGGGCGGCCCCTTATGGCCCTTACAGGCTCCAGTCGGCGCGCAGGCCGATGGTGCGGGGGCGGATGATCGACCCCTGGGGCGTGAAGGCATCGTTGGCGAATGGGGCGTTCAGCACGCCATATTTGTCGAACACATTGTTCGCGAACGCCATCAGCCGCACCTTTTCGCCCAGGCCAATCGATGCGCGCAGGTCGAAGACGTTGAAGTCGCCGCGCCGCGACACATCGTCGAAGCTGGTCGGCGCCGAGGACAGATAGCGATGGGCGATGTCGAAGGTCGGCGCGCCGGACACATCCGCAAAGGTCAGGGTCAGGTTGTTTGCTATCGACCATTTGGACGATCCGGGCAGCGTCGTGCCCTTGGGATAGCCGCCCAGCCCGGCCGCATCGAAGGGATAGGGCAGGAATTCGGTGATCTTGGCGTCCTGATACGTCACGTTGGTGGTGAAGTGGACCATCTGGTTCAGGTTGATCGTGCCGGAAAATTCGACGCCCTTGATCCGCGCGCCGCCGGCGTTGACGACATAGGAGAAGTAGGACGGCGCCGGTCCGAACAGGCGGGCCTGGATATTATCCCAGTCGATCTGGAAACCGGTCAAGTCGATGGCGAAGCGGCCGTCGGGGGTCTGCGCCTTGATGCCCGCTTCGTAATTCTTGACCTTGTCGCTTTCATAAGATGCCGGGATGGTCGGCAGCAGACCGGCATTGGGATTGATGCCGCCGACCCGGAACCCTTCGGAATAGGTGGCATAGGCCATCAGATTCCTGGACGGGCGGAAGGCGACCGTGACTTTGGGCGTAAAGCCGTCTTCCTTCTGGTTGACGCTGCCGCTGCTGTCGGCGGGCGTGAAGCCGCCCGGATAGCCGCCGAGCGCGCCCGCCTGATTGAGCACGTCGGCCCTGGCCGTGGTGTCGAAATAACGGCCGCCCACGGTGATTTCGAACTGCTCGATCGGCTTGAAGGAAAGTTCGCCGAAGACGCCGAAATCCTCGTTCGTGCTGTTGGTATAATAGCCGTAGAGGCGGTCGCCCGGCGTCAGTTGCGCGCCGCTATAGCCGCCGAACAGGGCGGGATTGGCGTTGATGAAATCGGCTGCGCCCGCCTGGATGATCTGGTCGTAGCTGGTCTTCTTCGCCTGCATATAGCTGACGCCGACCAGCCATTTGAACGGGCCTTCGCCCGCCGAGGCAAGGCGCGCCTCGATTGTCTTGATCAGCGCATCGGCATCGCCCAGCGAATAGGCCGCGCCGTCGCCGGTCGTGACGCCCGTCACATAGGGGGACGGATAGGAGAAGACGGTCGTGTTGTTCTTCTTGGTGATCGATCCCAGCACGGTGAGGTTGGCGATGTCGCCCACTTCCTGATCGAGGCGCAGGCTGCTCATCCAGAAATCGGTCTTCTGCGTTTCCGCGCGGGGCAGGTTGCGGACATAGGGATTGTCGAGATCCAGATAGGTCTGGTCGTCCAGCTTGCTGTCCTGATAGCTGGACAGGAAAGTGACCTTGGTCGTTTCACCCAGATGTGCGACGATCGACCCGCGCAGGCCACGGCTGCGGAAATCGTTGGAGCCGTTCACGCCGATGCCCGGATTGTCGAGGTAACCCGCGTCCGAGCGCTGCATGGCGACCAGGCGCAGCGCGAGTTGGTCTTGCACCAGGGGAATGTTGATCATCGCCTTGGCGGCATAGTTGAGTTCGCCGCTGGCGTTCTTGGTCGTGCCGATCAGGCCGGAAGCAGCGGCGTCGATCTTGGAAGCATCCGCGACATTGGCGATATAGTTGACGAGGCCGCCCAGCGTGGACGAGCCGAACAGCGTGCCCTGCGGCCCGCGCAGCACTTCGACGCGTTGCAGGTCGAACGTGTCGACGTCAGGAATGCCGATCGGGAAGCCGGGTTCGACGATCGGCACTTCGTTAAGATAATAGCCGACCGTGGTCTGACCCTGCTCATGATAGGTGGTGGCCGCGACGCCGCGGATCACGACTTCGGAAATGCCGGGCTGATAATCGTTGAAGACGACGCCGGGCAGGCGCGTGATATAGTCGGACAGGCTGTTGGCGTTCATCGCCTTGAGCTGATCGCCGGTCACCGCGCTGATCGGCATGGCGACCTGACGGATATCCTCGTCGCGCTTGCCTGCGGTAACGATGATGGCGCCGTCTTCCGCACCGGCGGGCGTCTGGGCGATGGCGGGCGCGGCCAACAGGCTGGCTATCGCCAGCGCGGCAAGGCTGACCGACTTCACAGGCGTAATCGTCTTCATGTCATTCCCCTTTTGCTGGACAGGGACGCCGTGTTCGGTCGCCCCCAGTCCGTGATGAAATCTTCAGGCGCTGAACCGCTCAGTGCCGTTCACGATGGTCTTGAGTATCTTTGTCGCGCCGGTTCTGGCCGGGTCGATTGCGAACAGATTGGCGTCCATGACGACGAAGTCCGCCAGCATCCCCGGTGCGATCCGGCCCAGCCGATCATCCTGGAAACCGGCAAAGGCGTTGGTCGCGGTATAGGCGTGCAGCGCCTGCGCCATGGTCAGCTTCTGATCGGGCAGCCAGCCGCCCGGATTGGCCCCGTCGATCGTCTGGCGCAGGACGGCGGCAGCGACGCCGGTCAGCGGATCGAGCGGCGCGACGGGCCAGTCGGACCCGAACGCCACTTTCGCCCCGGCGTCGAGCAGCGACTTGAAGGCATAGGTGCCCTTCAAGCGTTCCGCGCCGACGCGCTGGATCGCCCAGCGGCCGTCATCGATGGCGTGATAGGGCTGCATCGACGCGATGACCTGCTGTCTGGCGAAGCGCGGTATGGCGGCGGGCGAAAGATGCTGGGCATGTTCGATGCGGAAGCGGCGGTCGCGCGGGCCGTTCTTCGCGGCGGCGGCGGCGAAGATGTCGAGCGCCTCGTCGTTCGCCCGGTCGCCGATGGCGTGGATGGTGATCTGGAAACCGGCGGCGTCGGCGTCGTTGGTCCATTGCTGGACATCGGCCTGGCGGTGGAGCGGCATCCCGCGATTGCCGGGCGCATCGTCATAGGGCTGGTAGAACATCGCCGTGCGCGATCCGAGTGAGCCGTCATATTGCAGCTTCAGCCCGCCCCAGCGCACCCAGTCGTCGCCGCGCCCTTCGGCATCGACCAGCGCCTTGACCTTCGCCCAATCCTGTAACGGCAGGAAGGAATAGAAGCGCATGTCCGTTTCGCCCTTGGCGCGCAGGCGGCGCAGTGCGTCATGGGTCATCCAGTCCAGTTCGGTGGTATGAACCTGGGTCACGCCCTTCGACAGGCCATGGGCGATGCCCTTGCGCACGGACGCTTCCCGGTCGGCGTCGGTCGGCGCGGGGATGGCGCGTTTGGCGAGATCCATCGCCGCGTCTTTCAGGATGCCGGTAGGGTTGCCAGCCTTGTCGCGCACGATGACGCCGCCCGGCACGTCGCGCGTGTTGCGGTCGATCCCGGCGGCTTTCAGCGCCGCGCTGTTGAGCGCGAGCATGTGGAGGTCGAGCCGCTGTACCGCGACCGGCGTGTCGGGCGTGACCGGGTCCATCCAGCTGCGGTCGGGCAGTTCCCCGCCCCACAATTCCGCATCCCAGCTGCCACCCTGGACCCATTGGCCGGGCTTTATGGCGCGTGCGGCTTCGCCGACGATACGGGCGAATTCCTGCGGACTTTTCGCCTCGCGCAAATTGGGTTGGGTGAGGAGGTCGGAGCCGATCAGGAAATGGGTATGGCAATCGATCAGGCCGGGCATGACGAACGCGCCGCCGAGATCGATGACACGTGTCGCCTTGGTCGTATGCGCCTTGACCGCTGCGCTGCCCAGCGCCGCGATCCGGCCGCCCGCAATGCCGATGGCGGACAGGGCGGGTGCGCCCTGCCCGGTCCAGACCATTGCATTCATATAAGCGGTGTCGAGCGCCTGCCCCTTCGCCCAGCCGCGTGCCGACATCAAAGCCATAGCGACGCTGCCCGCGCCCCCGGCCAGCAGATTGCGACGGCTGATGCTCATGCCTGTGTCTCCTCTTCAAGCCGGTCTTCATTGTAGAGTCGCATCCAGTCGCGCAGCGGGCCGTGCACCATGCGGCCGACGATCTGGTTGATGCCCGCGCGCGATTCATCGCGGCCCAGCTTGAAGCGGCCGTCGATCGCGCGGACATGGGCGCGGAAGGCGATGATGTGCGGCAGCATGCCAGGCAACCGCTCTTCGGCATCGCTGACCTTCCAGGGTGCGGCGCGGCCTTCTTCCATGCGGTCGGTCAGTTGCTCGATGGACTTGCGCGTTTCGTCCGGCACAAATGAGACAGCGACTTGGACAGTTGCAGCGGCATAATTCCAGGTGGGCACCCAACCGGGATTATCCTGCAATTCCGGGGACATATAGGCTTGCGGACCATTGACCAACACCAGCGCGGACGGCTGCGCGCGCAGCAGCGCGACCAAGGGGTTGGTGACCGACATATGGCCGAACAGCGCGACCAGCGCGCCATCGGCATCGCATTCGGCCAGCAACGGCAGGGGGCTGGCGCCGAACCCGGCCTCACCCATCGATACCAGCCAGCACAGCGGGTTCTGGTCGATCAGAGTGACGACATCGTTGGGAGCCAGCGGCGGATAGTTCATGCGGGTGATACTGAGTCGCAATGGACCCGCCAGAAACATCCAATTCTATAAAGTGAAGGGGTCCAAGTGGATTTTCACGATCTGGTGCAATCGCGCAACGCCGTCAGCACCGCGCGCGCTTCCGCTTCGTCCAGGCTGGCAAAGCCCAGGCGCAGCCCGCGATCGGCGCTGTCATCGGCGGCATAGCTATGCGACGAGGCGAAGCTGAGGCCCAGTGCGGGCGCCCGCGCTTCGATCCGGTCGAGCGCGGTGAGATCACGGAAGCGTAGCCAGAAGGCCAAGCCGCCATCGGGGACGCGATAGTCGATCACATCGCCCAGAGTGTCGTCGAGACTACGCGCGAAGGAGTCGCGACGGGCGGCGTAAATCTGGGCGGTCTTGCGGATGTGGCGGCGCACTTCGCCGCTTTCGAGCAGATGGGCGGAGACCAGTTCGGTGATAGTGTTGCCCATGCCGTCGATCAGCGAGATCTGGTAGGCGAGCGCGTCGATCACCTGCGGCGCGGCGGCGATGTAGCCGATGCGCAGGGCAGGCACGAGCAGCTTCGACATCGATCCGGCATAGATGACCCGCGCGGGCGCATAGCTCGCCATGGGCAGCAGCGGTTGCGCGCTGAAATGAAATTCATGGTCATAATCATCCTCGATGATCGCGAAGGCGAATTGCCGCGCCAGTTCCAGAAGGCGCAGGCGGCGGTCGGGCCGCATCGAGACGGTCGTCGGGAATTGATGATGGGGCGTGACGAAAATCGCGCGCACGCGATGCTGGCGACAGGCGCGTTCGACATCGGCGACGTCGACGCCGTCCTCATCCAATCCAACGGTCACGATCTTCGCGCCGCAAGCGCGGAAGGCGGCGACGGCGGGTTCGTAGGTAAGCCGTTCGACCAGCACGGCGTCGCCGGGCCGGATCAGGATGCGGGCGGTCAGGAACACGCCCATCTGGCTGCCGCGGGTGATGCAGATATGGTCGGGCCTGACCATCAACCCGCGCTGACGCCGCAGCATATCGGCGATCTCGCGGCGCAGATCGGGCGATCCGCGCGGATCGCGATAGGACAGGCTGTTGGTGCGGGCGGCATCCTCCGCCGCCTTGCGATAGGCGCGGGCCAGCAGGTCGGCGGGTAGCAATCGCCCGTCCGGCACGCCTTCGTCCAGTTTGCGCCAATGGCCGACCGGTATGGCGATCGGCCGGTCCGGTGCGGCAAGGAACGGATATTCGGTGTCATCCGGAGCGATGGCTGCTGCGGTGGGCAGATGCGGCACGGCGGCCGCCTCGCCGCGTGGCAGCGACGTCGATACGCGCGTGCCACGCGTACCGGCGCTCGCCAGCCAGCCTTGGGCGATCAATTCTTCATAGGCGGTGACGATCGTCTTGCGATTGACGTCCAGCGCGTCGGCCAGGTCGCGGCTGCTGGGCAGATAGTCGCCCGGCCGCAGTCGGCCGCGCTCAATCTCATGCACCAATCCATGGGCGATCTGCATATAGCGCGGGCTGTCCGGCGCGATCTTGACGCGTTCCTTCAGCAACAGGGTCCAGGGACGAAGCATCGTTTCAGCATGGCGATCACGGCTGGTGAAATCCAGCATCGGTTCGGCATTAATCGCGCTGACGGTGGGCGGCCTGAATGGCAACACATAAAAATCTGTCGCTCGTGCGGCTTGGCAATCACGCGTTCGACGCCCGTTCGCACGGCCTGCATCGCCGCACTGGACATGGCAGGCCACCAAAACATTCTAAAAGCAGTCCAGCAGTCGATGTCTGCTATAAGCAGATGGTGTCAATCGATGCCGTTGAGGAATATATTCGTCACCAGTTCGGCATGCCGCAGCATCTGCGTCTCCGTCATCGGTGGTTCGCCAAAGAGAAGGCGTCGCTGCCATTCACCAAAGGCCATTGTCACGAACTGGGTCGCCAACTCGCGGGATCGGTCTTTAGCGACGCCGTGGCTTTCCAATATGCTCGCAACCGGGGCGATCTGATACCGTTCGAACTGGATACGCGCGATCTGGCGCAACTCTTCGAAGGTGCCGCCTTCGCGATAGATCAGGGCGCTGATGCGCAGCGCCTGCGGCACGAATAACTGCCGTTGCATCGCGTTGGCGTAATTTACCAAGCCTTCGCGAAGTCCCATCTCATGAGATGGCGGCACGGGTTGAATCTGGCGGCCGGAAAATTCGAGACAGGCTTCGAACAAGGCGAGCTTGTCGGGATAGTAATTATAGAGTGTGCGGCTGGAAACCTGGGCCTTCTCCGCAATGTCCCGCAGCGACGCGCCATGAAAGCCGGTGCGCGCAAATTCTTCCAGGGCCGTGACGATCAGCCCCCATCTTTTTTGTTCGGCTTCCTGCGCGCTGGGTCGGCCTGCGCGACGCTTGGGCGCTGCTATGCTCATTTCGGACCCTTTTGCAGATAGATTGGATGACGGCAAGCGGGGCGGTTGACCTATTACACGTACGACTGTAATTAACGTATGAAGATTCGGCGACAGTCCGAATGAATATGGAGACAGAGGATGCAGGATATGAACTCCGCCCGTCCCAACGCCGACGACGGCGCGCTTGATGCGGCCATTGATGGTCTGGATCCCGTCCTGGCGCTGATGGCGTTGGTGCAGATCACGGGCGATCGCACGTTGATCAATCGCTACTGGAACGACATCGACGGTCGGCAGGAAGGGGTTGTCGAAGCATTCCAGGACATAAACGCTCATGAGGCGCGCGAACCGATCAATCCGGCGATCGCGAGCGAAATCCGCGAAAGTCTGCGCGCGGCCGTCAGCGCTGGCAAGGCGCCGGTCATGCCGCAAATCGACATGCCGATGTTCCGCAAGATGTCGCGCCTGCTGCTGGGCAAGGACTTTCCTGAAATGTCGGTCGATGTCGCCTTCCAGCATGGCGGTTTCACTCGCGATACGCGGGTACGCGCGGCAAAGGACGTGCCGCCCGCCGATTTTAAGGTGATTGTCGTTGGTGCCGGCATGATGGGCATCAATGCCGCGATCAAGCTGCAGCAGGCGGGTTTCGACTATACGATCCTGGAAGCAATGGACCAGGTCGGCGGGAACTGGCTGACCAACACCTACCCGGGCGCAGCCGTCGATACGCCGAGCCGGGTCTATTCCTTCTCGTTCGAGCCGAATGCATCCTGGACCCAGTTTTTCCCCCGTGGTCCTGAATTCCTCTCCTATCTCGATCGCGTGACCGACAAATATAACCTGCGGGATCGGATCAACTTCGGGACGCGCGTCGAGGGCGCCGAGTGGGACGAGGCGCGCAAGCTGTGGACCGTGAAATCCGTGCGTGACGGCAAGGCTGAAACGCAGGAATGCAATATCCTGATCATGGCGGTGGGGCCGAACAACAACCCCAATTATCCGGATGTCAAAAATCTGAGCGCGTTCAAAGGTCCGGTGATCCATTCAGCGGCATGGGACAGTGCGGTCGACCTGACGGGCAAGAAGGTCGTATTGGTTGGGACTGGTTGCTCCGGCGTGCAGGTATCGACCGCGATCGCCGACAAGGTCGGCGAGTTGGTCATCGTTCAGCGCCAGAATGAATATATCATCCCCAACCCCCAGGCCCATGCCCCGATCGACGAACTGGAGCGGACCGCGATGGAGCGCATTCCGTTCGTCGTGAACTGGAAGCGGTTGCAGAGCCTTGAGAGCCAGATGGGCGACATGCACGGCATGGTCATGAAGGATGAGGACTATGCCGCGAAGACCGGCGGGTTCGGGCCGATCAACGATGGCATGAAAATGTACGCCAATGCCTATCTCAAGAGCCATTTCCCCGACGATCCGGGCATGGTGGCGATGCTGACGCCCGACTTCCCGGTGTTCGCCAAGCGTCCTATCCTCGATTGCGGCTTCTACGACACGCTCAAGAAGCCCAACGTTTCGATCGTTCGGGGGCAGCTTGCCGAGGCGGATGAAAAGGCGGTGATCCTGGCTGACGGGACGCGGATCGAATGTGATGTGCTGCTACTATCGACCGGCTATAATCTGCACTTCGGGCGCCAGTTCGACATTCGCGGGACCGGCGGCCAGACGCTGAAGGAAGCCTTCGAACCGCATCCGTTCAGCTATGAAGGCATGTTGATCACGGGCTTTCCCAACTTCGTGTTCATGGGTGCGCCCTACAGCTATCTTGTGGCCAATCATGCGGTGGTGAGCGAGCAGCAGACCCATTATATTATCGAATTGCTGCAATGGATGGTGGACGACCATCTTGCTTCGTTCGACGTGACGCCAGAGGCCACCAAAGCCTTTGTCGATGACGTGGATGCCGAACTGCAGAAAACCGCATGGGTCCAGCATGGCAGCGCTGGCGGTTATTATCGCGACAAAGGCGGCGACGGCAAGAAGAAGGTCATTCTGGCGATACCGCGCCACAATTCCCGAATCTGGCACGATCTGCGCTCTCCACGGGAGGAGGATTTCAACATCATAGTGCGTGAAGACGCCGCCGCCCCCGCTGTTCGCCAGATGGAAATGCTGACGATCTGACGCGCTTTTCATTCAACTAATATGCCGCGCACGCGCATCCCGCGCTGCGCGGCGGCCAGGAACCATGGGAGGTTCGATCATGTTACGTGAACTCGCCGAGAATTTCCGCCCCGTTGGTCAACCGCAACTGATCGAGAATGCGTATAGCAGCGACCAGCATGCCCGGCTGCTGAAGGTGGTCCGTGACAATGGACCATGGCCGCTCATCATGGCCGAAAATTTCAGCACGCCCGAAGAGGTGATCGCCACCACGTCGGCGGCTGGCAAGCAGTTGCCCGAAGGCGTGAAGCTGACATGGGACATGATCGGACTGAACCCGGTATTTCGCGGATATCTGGCGCGTGGGGGCACATGCTTCTACCCCGAGCTGGAAGATTGCTATTATAATTCGCATTTCCTCGAACTCGTTCGCAACTATTATGATTGCCAATATGCGGAACCGGAAACCTTCCTGTTCAACATTCAGGGACCAACGCCGATAGGCGGGCCGCCGCATCTCGACGGCACGGTCTTTCGCGGCATGACGATGGACGACACGCCGCTCTGGCTGTTGCTGACCATGGCTAAGTCCTGCTTGTTCAACCACTGGCGGTCGAAGAAGGGCCAGGTCATCGCCTGGTATTATAACGGGAAAATCGGCGGCGGATTCAATTGCTGGCCCAATGGGCCGAGCGCCGAGCCGATGCAGATCAATGCGCCGATGTGGGGCCGTGCCGTCGTCGTGGAAAACGAGATGATGTTCCATCACGGTCAGGCAACCGGGCCGGTCGCGCTGCGCAAACCGCAAGGGATGGACATCACCACCACCTTCGGCGCGGACCCGGACGATGCGACGGGCTGGCAGTTGGAGACGTTCGGCAAGGTCATCCAGAAAGTGCCGGAGCCGGAGATGCGCTTCCTGGTGCATTGGGGCGCGCGGCTGTTCAAGGACATGGCCGATTTCAAGCGGACCTATGAGCATAGCGACGATATCAACGCGGACATGGCGATCAACATGCTGATCGACGACATGAAAAAGCGCGGCATCCAGTTCGAGGTGCCGACCGATCCGCTGCACGACAACGCCTTCGTGGGCCTGTTGGCGGGCGTCTATGATATTGGCGGCCCGGCCAATATCCCGGCGGACGCGCTGGACGAGGCCGCCTGAGCGCGCCTTGGCGCCCAACAGATAGTCTTTGGCAGACAAGCGCATCGCGGCCGTGCGCGAACCGATGGAATCCAGGCGAGATCCTGATTGCCCGAGCAAGTATCGCCCAGGGGGAGGTATGACATGATCCAGAGCCCCGATCTTTCGGGCAAGGTCGCGCTCGTTACCGGCAGCAGTCGAAGCATCGGGCGTGATCGCCCAGTGGCTGGCCACGGCAAGGGCCACCGTCGTGGTGACGGCGCGGTCGCTCCATACGCCTGCTTCGGCTGCGCGCGCAGGCGCGTCGGTGACGGTATCGGATCGGCGTGACGCCCGAGCAGGCGGGCCAAACCATTTTGGATGGCATCGCGGCCGGTGATTTCTGGATATCGACGCATCCCGAAACGACCGCGCAGATCGCAAAGGGACGATCGGAATATCTGGCGACCCTGGCACGACCGATGCTCGCCGAGCAGGCGCGGGCTTTGGTCGAAGATATTTGAAGCAGGCATCACGCGCCGACGGACTGCAAAACAGGAGACTATCCATGGCAACCCAGATACCTCACGCAAAAACGCTGGATACCGACTTCATGTTCACCAAACTTCAGGTCAAGGATCTGGAGAAGGCGGCGACTTTCTACAGTTCGGTCCTTGGTCTTGTCGAAATGCATCGCGTCGAGGCGGAGATTACGGGACGTCCGGTCAGCGAAGTCATATTCATGCCGACCTACGAAGGTGGCCCGATGTTCATCCTGGCCCGGTTCCAGGATATTCAGGCGCCCGCGGCCAACGAATTGATCCTGGGTTTTGCCACCAAGGATATTGCAGGACTCCTGTCACGGGCGGAACAGGCAGGCGGAAAGGTCCTGGAAGCCGCGCGCGAGGTTCCGGGGATGGGGGGCATGCAGGTCGCCTTCATTGCCGACCCGGAAGGCCATGTGTTGCAGCTGAGCCAGCCCGGCGGCTGATGGCTGTTCAGAGAAAGCGTGTGCGGCTTTCAGTCATTTACAGGCGCGCGTCGGGTGGGCCGTCCCGACGGATCGGGGCGAGCATGCTTTGCCCACCGCTATTTGTCATCTGTCATAAGGAGATTTGGTTATGACCGTTACCGCTTTTGCCTACGCAAAGACCGTCGTTTCAGATAGCGATGCGCTTACGTCTTTCTATACCGGCGCGCTTGGGTTCACCGCCGCCATCCGTATCGAGGAAGGGGAAGGCGACGACAGGTTCGTCGAAAATTTCCTGTCGACAGGGGCGGGGGCGGCCCCGCAGCTTGTGCTGATAAGCTATGCCAACCGCACGGCGCCTGCCGTCGGGGAATCGATCGTCGCGATAATGGTCGATGATGTTGACGAGACGCTGGCGGCGATCGAACGGGCCGGGGGGCGGACGACGGTCCCGGCCTTCGATGTGCCTGAACACCAGATGCGTATGGCCTATGCTGCAGATCCCGAAGGCCACAGCATCGAATTGATGAAAATCGGCTAGCGCAGGATGCCCCGGCCAGATGGTGCGGGCTACGGTAAAAGTGGCGAAATCCACGGCCCTGCACATGTTTATTCTGCGCGTAGCCCGTTCTTTTAGGGAAAGAAGGTTGATGATGACGGAGCTTTCAGGACGTCCCGCGACGCGATGTCAGGTTATCGCCGATCATGGCGCAGCCGTGACGTCCGGAACCACGGCGGGTGGCTCGGTCCTTCATCACCTGCCAAAAGGTACGCTGGTGGTTTGCGCGGAACGGTCAAGCAGCGAGACGGGCGGTGACCGGATGCGCATTGCCAGCCCTGGCGGATGGGTCGATGCCGCTGCGCTGCAACCGGCCGCTGCCGTCACCACCGCGCTGCTGGATTATGAAATATTTCTGGAGCGGCACCGCTGCGTTTCGCCCGGCGATCAGTATGGGCTGCCATTTCCGATAGATCTTGATGGCCTTCGCGAGGCTGGGCCGGATTTCCTGACGGCGGCGTTTCGCGCGTCCGGCGTCATGTCGGCGGACAATCATGTCACGGATATCGTGGCGCTCGACAAACTGGACATTCGCGGCGCATCGGAAAACGGCTTGTTGACCCTGGCCTATGCGCGCGACGAGCCGGATTTGCACACCGATTTGTTCGTAAAGTTTCCACCGACGGACGTTCATCACAAATATGGGCTGCTGCGTTTGTCCGATGGTGAGATCACGATAGGCCGCCTGTCGCGCGAGCGGCAGCTTCCGGTAACGGTCAGCCAATATTATTTCGGCGATTACAGTGCCCATACCGGCAATTATATATTGATAACCGGGCGGGTGCCGTTTGGCGTCGACCCTGTAGAGCCAGCCTATCGCAAGGGATATGATCATGATGTCCCGCATATCGAGGAGCATTATGAAGTCCTCACGCGCAATCTGGCTCGCCTGGTAGGGGCGCATAAGCGCGGTGACCTGGGACTGGATATTGAGGAGATTTTTCCGTTCGCCAAGGCGGCCCGCGATTTCGATCCTATTTTGGATGTGGAGCAGCGACTGGACAAATTGATCGATTTTATCGGTCGCATAGCGCCAAGACTTTTCAAGCCTGAAGTAACGACGCCGTCGTTCCTGAAACAATGGCGGGAGGATGTGCTGTTCGGTCTGGACCATAAGGATCAGGTGCTGGCCTATCTTCTGTCCGATGCCGATTATACCGGACTGTGCCATATCAACCTGAACGTGGACAATGCCTGGTTCTGGCGCGATGGTTCAGGTCAACTCCAGGCGGGGCTGCTGGACTGGGGCGGTGTCGGCCAGGCGAGCCTGGCGCAGGCGATCAGCGGCATGATGATGATGCCCCAACCCGAAAAGCATATCGCCTTGGTCGATCGGGTGATCGATGTGTTCCTGGAGGAATGCGCGGCGCAGGGTTGCCCGGCGATCGACAGGGCGGAGCTTTATTTTCAATATAAGGCGTCGATCTATTCGACCGCCATCTGCACATTCGTCACCATTCTTTCGGACGTCGTGCAGATGTTTCCCGAAGATTATTTCGCGTCCATGGACAATCGGATGGACGCCCGTCTGCTGGAAACGGGGTTTTACAGCGCGGTGGTGTGGATCGACAACATGCTGCGCGAATGGCTGGACGATCTGACGCCCGGCGATGCATGTCGTCAGATCGTTGCACGCGCCGTATCGACAGGCTAGCTTCGATCCGGATCGGCGCGGGGCGGATGACCCCCGCGCCAGACCGAGGGGGAAAGCCCCGTTGCGGCGCGAAAGGCCCGCGACAGTGCGGTATAGTCCGCATAATTGGTCAGCCGGGCGACTTCGCTGATGGAAATACGTGGATCGGCCAAAAGACGCTGCGCCCTATCGATCCGGGCGCGCTGCTTTATGGCGCGCAGCGTCGTGCCCTCGTCGGCCAGCCGCCGATTGAGCGTACCGACGCTGATCGCAAAGCGCGCGGCAAGCATCTTTGCCGACGGCAGGCGGGCGCCACGCTCAAGCGCGGATTGGAACACGCCCTCGACCAATTCGACATGCCGCACGCCGAACGACTGCGGCTCGATCGGGTCGTACGGAAAATGATCGAGCCACGCCTCCAGGTCGGCCGCATTGCGTCGTACCGGACGCTCCAGCAGCGTTGCCGGGAAACGCAGGGCGTTTCTGCCCGCCTGATGCCGGATCGGGTAGGGCATTAGATGGACGAGCATCTGCCCGATGCCGCGCGGGGAATAATCCATGTCCACCTCGATCACTGCGAGTTTTTCGCCGATCAGCCAGCCGAACAGGCGACTAAAAGACGACAATCCGGTCAGGTCGGTAAGATAGGCCGCCGCATTTCTGCTGTCGCGAAGCGGGTCCATCACGAAAATGGCCGATTGCCCGTCAATCTCCAGCCGATGTTGGCCCAGTCGGGGATGCAGCATGGCGACGAAGTCGAGCAGCCGCGCAATGGCTGCGCCCAGGCTGGTGCAGGTAATGACGCAGTGGCAGAGCATGTCGAACTCGGCCTTCCTGAACGGCAAGCGTCCTTCCCGTCGGCTGGCTTCGCGGTCCAGCGCAGAGACGCACAGGGCGTAAAATCGGGCGAAGTCGCCATGCGGAATTGGATGATTCCAGCCGTCCTTCAGGATGGTTTCCGTTGGCCAGGGCAGGCCCGCCTCGTCCAGCAACGGCTGCGCGCATAAGCCATGATCCGCCAACAGGCCCAGCAGTTCCTTCAGGACGGATGCGGAGACGGCCGGATAGGCGGTACGCGTCAGATGCTTGGCGCTGGTGATTCTTTTTGTCATGACTTTTGATTCAATCCGACATTTTCACCATGGTTGGCAATCGCATAAAGATGGACCGTCGGATCGGCGATGCATTGCAACGGCAGTGATTGTCGATGGCGAACAGACCCAGGCATCTGGCAGGTCTGCGCACGCCTACTGGCGTAAGATATAATGGCCGCGACATGGCGACCAGTAAAATAGGTTTTGGAGGGATGGTTCTTGTCCACGTCTGACACGGAAACAGTCGATATCGTCATCATCGGCGCTGGGTTTTCAGGACTTTATGCGCTGCACCGGATGCGCGGGTACAACGTCCTGTGTTTCGAGGCGGGCGACGGTGTCGGCGGCACATGGTATTGGAACCGCTATCCTGGCGCCCGGGTCGATATCCAGAGCGTGGAATATTCCTACAGTTTCGACAAGGAACTGGAGCAGGAATGGAGTTGGCCGGAATATTTCTCCGGCCAGGCCGAACTGGAACGCTATGCCAATCACGTCGCGGATCGCCATGGCTTGCGCGACCGGATCAGGCTGTCGACCCGCGTCATGTCGATGCGGTTCGATGAACCAACCAATCGTTGGCATGTCCGCACCGACAAGGGCGACCATGTGATATGCCGATATGTCGTCGCGGCGACCGGAAGCCTGTCTGCGCCCAATACGCCGCCATGGCCGGACCGCGACCTATTCAAGGGCGAAATCTATCATACGACGCAATGGCCGCGCGATGGCGTCGATCTGGCCGGCAAGCGCGTCGGTCAGATCGGCACGGGATCGACCGGCATACAGCTTGCGCCGATGCTGGCCGAGCAGGCGGAGCATCTGACGGTCTTTCAGCGCACGCCCGCCTTTGCGATGCCATCGGGCAACCGACCGATGGATGCGGCTTACGAGCAGGAATGGAAGGCCAATTATCCCGAACGTCGTCAGCAGATGCTGGAAACATATGGCGTGTCGATGGTGCTCAAGGCGCCCGACTTTTGCGCCTATGAATGCACGCCTGAACAGCAGCAGGATATTTTGGAGAAGGCCTGGACTTCCCAGAGCGCATTTCAGTTGCTTGTGGCTTTCAAGGATATCGCCACTGACGAGCGGGCCAACGCGCTGGTCGCGGAGTTCGCGCGCGGGAAGATCCGGGATATCGTGAAGGATCCGGCGACAGCCGAACTATTGTGCCCGACGACCTACCCCATCGGCAGCAAACGACTGTGCATCGAAAACGGCTATTTCGAGATGTTCAACCGGGATAATGTCACGCTCGTCGATGTGCACGCTGACCCGATCGTCGGTTTCACCGAGACTGGCCTGCGGACTGCAAATGGTCGCTATGACCTGGACGTTATCGTGACGGCCACTGGCTTCGACGCGATTACCGGTGCGATGGCGCGGATCGACATTGAAGGCGTAGATGGCATGTCGCTTGCGGAAAAGTGGGCGGACGGTCCGACGGTCTGGCTGGGTGCGATGGTCGCGGGGTTCCCCAACCTGCTCATGATCCATGGGCCGATGACCCCCGGCGCGCAGGCGCAGATGTTGATGTCGGGCGAATGGCAGGTCGATTTCGTCGCCGACATCATCGAGGAGATGGATCGTGATGGTTTATCCCGCATCGATGTGACGACCGAGGCGGAAGGGTGGTGGGCGCAGGAGGTCGACAATTGCTCTCAACTCACGCTCCATCGACTTGCGGACTCCTGGTACAACGGCAAGAATATCGAGGGCAAACGGGGTGGCTTCATGATCTATGTCGGCGGTTTCCCCCGCTATGTCCAACTGTGCCGGGATGCGGTGCAGAACGGGTATAAGGGGTTCGTCCGCTCTGCCTAATTAGCAGCCAGCGGATGAACGATATTCACTATAGTCGCGACCCGCGTAGCAGGATCACATGCAGGAATTGGGGGCCGTGTGCGCCGCGGACATAGGTGCCCTCGATATCAGTGGTGCCCGATACGCCCGTGACCCAATAATGGGCGCGCGGTTGCAAGCCGATCAATGGGGCATCCTCCAAATAAGGTACGATGTCCTTCGTAGCCAGCAGCACGATATGATGGAGCGCCAGGAAATTAGGGAGCATCGGTGCGTGCGCTGCCGTTTCGAATATCAACGATCCGGTTTCCGCTATGCCTTTGCGGGCGACGGCGATGGCGGCGTTCTCATCGGGCGCCGCGTCCGCATGCAGAGTAAATCCGGACCAATCGCATCGGGTGAGGTGCTGATCGGGGGACATACAAAGCGTCGGCGGTTGGCCTTGTTCGTCCAAATAACGCGCAACGGCTACCGGGAGATCGTCAATCCGGGTTATGACGTCATGGCTGGCGCTGACGGACGGCAGGGCCAACCGGGCCAGAAATTCGGCCTCCAACGCGCCTTCATCGACCAATGGTCGTTCAGGCTTGCCGATCAGGGCATCGGCCTGCGCCTGGATGTCGCCGGGGACATCCCTTTTCAGGCTGGATAGGATCGCATCGCGGGCGCTCATGGGCGGTGGTCCTTCTTATATTGCGCCATGAAGCTATGGCGTGCGGGCTTGGGCAGGTCGCGATATCTGGTCCATCCACCAGCGAGCGGGAGCTGATTGATCCAGCCGCCTTTACCCATCCATTGCATGGCCCATAGGGCGATCCCGGTGCCAAGGCGATAAAGGGCCGGGCGGCGCGCAACCCATGCCCATATGCCAAGGCCCCAACGCATGGATGTAGGTTCCAACCCCTCACGCCAGCTTTTCTCGCGCCAGCCGCGCAGCAGCGTGGGCAGCGGGATGCGGACCGGGCATACTTCCTGGCATTTGCCGTTCAGCGTACACGCATTGGGCAGGTCGCGGCTCTGCTTCAGCCCGTCGATCGCGGGGGTCAGCACCGATCCCATCGGGCCGGGATAGGTGCCGCCATAGGCGTGGCCGCCGATCTGCCGGAACACGACGCAATGATTCATGCACGCGCCGCACCGGATGCAGCGCAACATTTCGGCGAGGCCTTCCTCGCGCATCTTCGTGCGTCCGTTATCGACCAATATGATGTGCATCTGTTCCGGCCCATCCCGGTCGTCGGGACGCTTGGGACCGGTGTAGAAGGTCGTATATTGGGTGAGCGCCGCTCCGGTAGCCGATCGCGCCAGCATCCGCAGCATGTGGATGGCATGGGGCATGGACGGCACGATCTTTTCGATGCCTGCCGTCACGATATGGATGCGCGGCGGCACCAGCGATAATTCGGCATTGCCTTCGTTAGTGACGGTGCAGACTGCGCCTGTGTCCGCGATCAGGAAATTGGCGCCCGATATTCCGACATCCGCGCCCAGCATTTGCGTCCGCAATTCCCGCCGGGCGCTTTCCGCCATGGCCGCGATCGTCTCCTCTTCATGGGGACTGCGATGCTTGGCTTTGAACAGTGCCGACACCTGCTCACGCGTCTTGTGCATGGCAGGCCAGATGATGTGGGAGGGGCGTTCATCGGCAAGCTGAATGATATGTTCGGCCAGATCCGTCTCGATCCGGCTGATCCCGGCCTCCGCCAATGCGTGGGGCAGGCCGATCTCTTCGCCCAGCATCGACTTGGACCGCGCAACGCTCTTTGCCCCGGACGTCTGGCAGATGTCGACGACGATCTTGCAGGCCTCGCTTGCGGTGCTTGCCCAATGGACTTTGGCCCCGGCGGCGATCGCGTTGGCCTCGAACTCTTCCAGATAATAGCCCAGATGCGCGATCACATGATCCTTGATCGCGGCGGCGCGTGTCCGGGCAGCCTCGAAATCTGGGAAGGCGGCGACGGCGACACCGCGTTTGGCTTCGGCAGTGCCCGCGGTGCGCTCGACCGCTATCTTCAGGGTCGGGTCGGCCAATGCCGCATCGACGCGTGCGTGGAAGTTATCGGCAGAGGCAGCGTTCATGCCTCTTCCCCGATCGCGGGACCATCGCCCATGTCGGCGATCAGTTCGATCGCGTGATAGGCGCGCACCTTGCTGCCTTTGCGATGGAGCTTCCCCGCCATGTTCATCAGGCAGCCCAGGTCGCCGGCCAATAGCAGGTCGGCGCCGCTCGCATCGATCGCGTCCGCCTTTTCGCCGACGATCGCGTTGGAGATAGCGGGATATTTGACGCAGAAGGTGCCGCCGAAGCCGCAACATGTCTCCTCGTCCGCCAGTGGCGCGAAGGTGAGGCCATCAATGTTCTTCAACAAGCGTCGGGGTTGCGCCTTGATCCCCAGTTCGCGCAACCCGGAGCAGCTGTCGTGATAGGTGGCCTTCGCGTCGAGCGTCACCCCCTCGGGGCGCCAGCCGCATATCTCGTCCAGATAGGCCATGATCTCGAAAGTCTTGTCCGCCACGGCCTGCGCACGCGGCAGCCATTGCGGGTCGTGCTGGAATATTTCGGGATAATGGCAGCGTATCGTTCCGGCGCAGGAACCCGATGGCACGACCACCGCCGCATAGGGTTCCAGCGCTGCGATCGTCTGCTTCGCCAGTTCCACGGCATGTTGCCGGTCGCCGCTGTTGAGCGCAGGTTGGCCGCAACAGGTCTGCCCCTCCGGCACGACCACGCTGCAGCCTGCCGCCTCCAGCGCCCGGATGGCGGCAAAGCCGATGCGGGGGCGCATCAGGTCGACCAGGCAGGTGACGAATAGGGCGACCGGCTTCGTCGTCATTGCAGATTCACATACATCCCGCCATCGACCAGCAGCGCCGCGCCGGTGACATAGGCGGCCATGTCCGATGCCAGGAATATGATCGGCCCGGCGAGATCTTCGGGCTGGCCAAGGCGGCCGAGCGGGGTGCGGGCTTCCATATATTGGCGCTTCTCGACGTCGGCCAGATCATCCTTGTTGATCTCGGTCAGGATGGTGCCGGGCAGCACGCTGTTGCAACGGATGCCATATTTGCCCAGTGCGATCGCGGTCGATTGCATCAGCGAATGCACGCCAGCCTTCGTCGGGGTGTAATGCGTCTGGAACTCCCCGCCGACCAGCGCGGAGATGGAGGAGACGGCGACGATCGATCCGCCATGCCCCTGTTTCACCATCTGCTGGGCAGCCGCCTGCACCATGAAATAGGCGCCGTGCAGGTTCACCTTGAATGTCCGCTCGACCACATCGACCGGCATGTCGAGGAAGCCGTGGAAGGGGCAGATGCCGGCGTTGCTCACCATCACATCGACCTTGCCGAACGCATCGACCGCGCGCGCCACGAAATCCTGCGCGGTCTGCGGGTCGGCGACGTCGCCCTTCACCGCGATGGCCCGCTGACCCAGTGCCTCGATCTCGGCCACGCAGCTTGCGGCGGGACCATCGCTGTTCGCATAGTTGATGACGACATCGGCGCCATGCTGCGCCGCGCCGATGGCGGCGGCGCGGCCGATGCCGGTCGATGCGCCGGTGACGAGGACGGTCTTGCCTTCAAGCAGCTTCATGGGTGAATTTCCTTGATCATTAGTGCCGCACGGGGCGGCGGGGTGGTTTGACGCCGGGGGTCCAGCCCAGATCGGCGCTGATTTTGTGCGCGGTGGCGCGGACATCGTCGCTCAACGCGGCCATGCGATCATCGTCCATATATTGGGCGGCGCTCGACAGGCTGATAGCAGCGACGATCGCGCCCGATGCATCGCGGATCGGCGCGGCGACGCAGCGAATCTGATCCTCATTTTCTTCCAGATCGAATGCACGTCCGGCCGCGACATAGCCGCGCATCCGCGCCAGCCATCCGTCGGGATCGGCGTCATGCGTGCCGTTGGCCCGCTCGCTTTCCAGCATACGGGTCCAGTGCGATTCGGGATCATCGATCAGCAACGCCTTGCCCAGGCCGGTGGACGTCAGCGGCTGGCGATCGCCTATGCGGCTGCTGATCTCCACGCGGCGGCGGCCGGGGATCTTGTCCAGATACAGCGCCTGATCGCCATCCAGCCGACCCAGATGCACCACATCTTCGCTGGCGGCCGCCAGCGTCTCCAGATACGGTCGGGCGATCTGCACCACGTCGGTCTGGCTTTGCGCCAGGAAGCCCAGCTGCAATAATTTCGGCCCCAGCTGATAGCCCTCGCGCGGCAGGAATGTCAGGAAACCACGCTCCACCATGGCGTTGGCCAGCCTGTGTGTGGTCGATCGGGTCAGCTTCATCCGTTCCGACAGGTCGGCCAGCTTGATCGGCCCGTCGATCACCTGGTCCAGCAAATCCAGGCCACGTTGAAGCGTTTGCGAGCCGGAAGCCTTGGATGGTTCCGCCTTTGCCTTTGCCTCCGGCGCCAAAATTTCCGGCACGTCCGATTCTGGGTTTGACGTTTTCTGTCTCATCTAATAATACTCTATCCCACAAAATGAGAAAAACAAGGGTGAAGGTGAGGTTGTCTTGATTCTTCCAATCATGACGCCGCCCGCACAGCCCGGCTTTATCGGCATTTTGACCATATGTTGCATATATCAACCGGCGGCTCCCACATATTGGGCAGCGGCATGGTTTAGGGAGTGATTGCGTGCCGACCGTGACCTTGCCGAAGATCAAACATGTTCGCGCTTTCACCGTACGCGGTGGTGGTGCCGACTATCACGACCAGGGCGAAGGCCACTGGATCGACGATCATATCGCGACGCCGATGTCGAAATATCCCGAATATCGCCAGTCGCGACAGAGCTTCGGCATCAATGTGCTCGGCACGTTGGTGGTTGAGATCGAAGCCGAGGACGGCACCGTCGGCTTCGCGGTCACCACAGGGGGCGAACCGGCGGCCTACATCGTGGAAAAGCATCTCGCCCGCTTCCTGGAGGGTCGCGCGCCGACCGATTACGAGAAAATCTGGGACCAGATGTATTTCTCGACCCAATATTATGGGCGCAAGGGGCTGGTCGTGAATGCGATTTCCGGCGTCGATCTGGCGCTGTGGGACTTGCTGGGCAAGTTGCGGCAGGAGCCGGTCTATCATCTGCTGGGCGGCGCGGTGCGCGACGAACTGCAATTCTACGCCACCGGCGCGCGCCCCGACAAGGCGAAGGAATTCGGTTTTATCGGCGGCAAGATGGCGCTGCACCACGGCCCGGCCGAAGGGATTGAAGGCCTCAAGAAGAACATCGCCGAACTGGCGGATATGCGGTCCAAGGTCGGCGACGATTTCTGGCTGATGTGGGACTGCTGGATGGCGCTCGACGTCGACTATGCGACCCGCCTTGCCATTGCGGCCCATGATCTGGGCCTCAAATGGATCGAGGAAGCGATCAGCCCGGACGATTATTGGGGCTATCAACAGCTCAAGCGCAATGTGCCCAAGGGCATGCTGGTCACCACCGGCGAGCATGAGGCGACCCGCTGGGGCTTCCGCATGCTGCTGGAAATGGATTGCTGCGACATCATCCAGCCCGATGTCGGCTGGTGCGGCGGCGTCACCGAACTGCTCAAGATCAGCGCGCTGGCCGACGCCCATGGCAAGATGGTCGTGCCGCACGGCTCGTCGGTCTACAGCTATCATTTCGTCATCACCCGCCACAATTCGCCCTTCGCCGAATTTCTGATGATGCATCCGGGACCGACGGAAGTGGTGCCGATGTTCCATCCCCAGTTGCTGGCCGAACCGGTGCCGGAAAATGGCCGCATGAAGGTGACCGCGCTCGACAAGCCCGGCTTCGGCGTCGACCTGAACCCCGACATCGCGATGCACCGCCCCTATACCCACTGATTGCCGTAAAGAGAGACTGATCCCATGAAATTCGTTCGTTTCGGCCAGCCCGGCCAGGAAAAGCCCGGTGTCATCGACAGCGATGGCAAGATTCGCGACCTGTCGGGCGTCGTGCCCGAATTGACCGTCGCTACGCTGGCCGCCGCCAAGGCCGCCGACATCGCATCGCTGCCCATCGTCGAAGGCGAACCGCGCTATGGCGTGCCGGTCAAGGGCATCGGCAAGATCGTCGCCATCGGCCTCAATTATGAGGATCATGCGATCGAATCGAACCTGCCGATCCCGACTGAACCGGTCATGTTCATGAAAGCGCTGTCGTCGCTGAACGGCCCGAACGACGAAGTCGTGCTGCCCAAGAACAGCAGTCATGGCGACTGGGAAGTCGAACTGGGCGTCATCATCGGCGAAACCTGCCGCTATGTCAGCGAAGAAGACGCCTTGTCGAAGGTCGCGGGCTATACGCTGGTCAACGACGTGTCGGAACGCTTCAACCAGAAGCAGCGCGGCACCCAGTGGAGCAAGGGCAAGGGGCATGACACCTTCTGTCCCGTCGGTCCATGGCTGGTGACGCCGGACGAAGTGGGCGATTGCCAAGACCTCGACATGTATCTCGACGTCAATGGCCAGCGGATGCAGACCGGCAACACGAAGACGATGATCTTCACTGTCGCCCAATTGATTGCCTATGTCAGCGAATATGTCACCCTCTATCCCGGCGACCTGATGATCACCGGTACGCCGCCGGGCGTGGGCGAGGGCAAGAAGCCTGACGCCATCTACCTAAAGGCCGGGGACGTCATGGAACTGGGCATCGCCAAGCTCGGCGTTCAGAAGCAGAATGTCTCGGAATGGCGTAATCTTGGCGACGTGGTGCTCGGATGAGCGTCTATGCCGGCCGTTTCGCGGGCCGCAACGCGATCATCACCGGCGGCGCGTCCGGCCTGGGCAAGCAGGTCGCCGCCCGCATCATCGCCGAAGGCGGCAAGGTGGCGCTGTGGGACCTCAATCCCGACGCGCTCGTCGCCACGAGTGATGAAATCGACGCGACCCATGTGGTCGCGCTGGACGTGTCCGACCATGCCGCCGTCGCGGCCGCCGCCAAGGACAGCGCGGCAGCCTTGGGCAAGGTGGACATCCTGATCTGTTCGGCCGGGATCACCGGGGCGACCGTACCTGTCTGGGAATTTCCGGTCGAAAGTTTCCAGCGGGTGATCGACATCAACCTCAACGGCCTGTTCTACTGCAACCGCGAAGTCGTGCCCTTCCTGCTCGAAAACGGCTATGGCCGGATCGTCAACTTGGCGTCGGTCGCGGGCAAGGAAGGCAATCCCAACGCCAGCGCCTATTCGGCGAGCAAGGCGGGCGTCATCGGCTTCACCAAGTCGCTCGGCAAGGAGCTGGCGGGCAAAGGCGTGATTGCCAATGCGCTGACCCCCGCTACGTTCGAAAGCCCGATCCTGGAACAGCTGCCCCAGAGCCAAGTCGATTATATGCGCTCGAAAATCCCCATGGGTCGCCTGGGTCTGGTCGAGGAATTGGCCGCCATGGTCTGCTTCATGGCCAGCGAGGAGTGCAGCTTCACTACGGCATCGACATTCGACACGTCGGGCGGCCGTACCACCTTCTGACCCAAAGTCGGGGCGCGACTGGCCGAAAAGAGCCGGAGCGCCAAGACCAACGATATTCTGACTTCCGTTCGCCCTGAGCCTGTCGAAGGTCGCCTTCTCTTTAAATAGAAGGGTTTCGACAGGCTCAGCTCGGACGAGGGTCATGTTAGCGGAGAGGTTAATGATCCCCTTTGTCGATGCCCATATCCATCTATGGGATCTCAGCCACATCCGTTACGACTGGCTCAGCGCACCTTTCTCTGACGACGGCCCGAACGGCAGCGTCGAAGCGATCGCCCGAAATTATGGTGTCGCCCAATATCGCGCCGACCTCGACCGCTGGAACGTCGTGGGTGCCGTCCATGTCGATGCAGGTGCGGCGGCGGATAGCGCGTTGCGCGAAACTCAATGGCTCGATGGCTTGGCGCAGATCGAGGGCTTGCCCACCGGCTTCGTCGCCTTCGCCGCCTTGAACGATCCCGACGTCGACGCCCTGCTAACCGCTCAGGCCGCGCATCCTCGCGTCAAAGGCATTCGCCATATCGTCAACTGGCATTCCGACCCGAAACGGACCTACGGTCCCGTCGATCTGACCGTCGATCCGCAATGGCAGGCGGGCTATGGCTTGCTGGCGAAACATGGGCTGTCCTTTGACCTGCAATGCTATCCAGGGCAGATGCCGGGCCTCGCCCCGCTGATCGAACGTCATCCCGACATCCCCGTCATCATCAACCATATGGGCATGCCGGTCCTTACCGACCCGCAGGGTTTGGAGGATTGGCGCAAGGGCATGACGGCGCTTGCCGCGCTACCTCATGTTGCGGTCAAGCTGTCGGGCATGGGTTTCATCCGGCGCGACTGGACGCAGGCATTGATCGCACCGCTGATCCGCGAAACCATCGACCTGTTCGGGATCGACCGTTGCGCTTTTGCCAGCGACACGCCCACCGACAAGCTGTTCGGTCCGATCGACCGCTATATGGAAGCCTATCACGCCATCGTCGCGGATTTCGCACAAAGCGACCGCCGCGCCCTGTTCGGCGGCAACGCCAATCGCCTCTATCGTCTGGGACTTGACCTATGATCGGAAATCCACTGCTCGGCGTCCTCTTCCACTGGTTGGGCGGCCTCGCTTCAGCCAGCTTCTACGTGCCTTATCGCGGCGTGAAGCGTTGGAACTGGGAAATCTTCTGGCTGACCGGGGGCATTTTTTCCTGGGTGATCGCGCCCTGGTTTTTCGCCTCGATCCAGACCCGCGACCTGATGGGTGTGATGGCCCAGGTGCCTTCATCCGTGGTTGGCTGGTGTGTGTTCTTTGGCTTTCTCTGGGGCTTTGGCGGCCTCACTTACGGCCTTACCATGCGTTATCTCGGCCTGTCGCTCGGCATGGCGGTGGTGCTGGGCCTGTGCACAGTGTTCGGCACATTGATCCCGCCGATCGTCGATGGCACGTTCATGACGGAAATTGTTGGCACGCTACACGGTCAGATCGTGCTGCTCGGCCTTGCCGTCACGATATTGGGCATCATCGTCGTCGCCATGGCTGGCGCGCGCAAGGATGCGGCGTTGTCGGCCGATCAGAAGGCTGCGGCCGTCGCAGAGTTCGATTTCAAGAAGGGCATCGCGGTCGCCATCTTTTCCGGCATCATGTCCAGTTGCTTTGCCTTCGGCCTCGCCGCCGGGCAGCCGGTGAATGAACTCAGCCGTGCGGCGGGCACCGGACCGCTGTGGGTCGGCCTGCCGACGCTCTGCATCGTCATGTTCGGCGGCCTGATCACCAATGCGCTCTGGTGCGCCTGGCTGATCGTGAAGAACAAGTCGGCAGGCCAATGGGTCGGCGCGGCGGATGCGTCGGGTCAACGCCCGGCATTGCTTCCCAACTTCCTTCTGTGCGCGCTTGCGGGCACGGCCTGGTATTTCCAGTTCTTCTTCTACACTATGGGCGAAAGCCAGATGGGTCGCTTCGGCTTTTCCAGCTGGACGCTCCACATGGCCTCGATCATCATCTTCGGCACGTGCTGGGGCTTTGCATTCAAGGAATGGAAGGACGCCGCGCCAGCGGTCCGCCGGATGGTGTGGAGTGGGGTTGCGCTGCTGATATTGGCGACCCTGATCATCGGCTATGGCAACCGCCTAGCCGTTTGAGCCATAGGGCGCACATCATTGGCTTCCGCGTTACTGCATATGCTGTTCCCGCCAGGCGGAAGGGGTCTGACCCGTCCATTGATGGAAGGCGCGCCGAAACGCGCCCGTATCGCTGTAACGGGTCCGTCGGCCGACCTCCGTAATTGTCAGCCGCGGGTCGGTGAGCAGCTGACAGGCGAGGGTAAGCCGTGCCTGCGCCTTGATCTGCGCAAGCGTCGTATTTTCCGCCGTCAGCCGGCGCTTGAGCGTCGCGACGCTGATGCCGAACTGGCTGGCCAGTCGCGCCGCCGATGCAGGCGTTTCTCCGCTGGCCAATGTCGCGCTGAACAAATGGGCGATGCGCTCCGACAGGGGGGCATCCTTCGATTGTGCAAGGGCCAGGTCGAACGGGAATCGTTCGAGCAGATGGTCAAGTTCAAAGGCGCTGCGGACGATCGGCTGGTCCAGATATGATGCGGCAAAGCCTATGCTGTTTTCCGGCGCGCCGTGCCGAACCGGGCAGGGCAGCAGATAGGACACAGTGCGCTCATGCAGCAGCGGCGGGTAGCGCATGGCGGCACCCAGTAACGCGATGTCTTCGCCGATCAGCCACCCGAACAATCGATGATAGGTCGATAGGCCGGTGAGGTCCGATAGATAGGCGCAGGCGTTCCGCACCCGCCGGACCGTGGGCATGGTAAGTTTGGCGACGCCGTCATCGACCTTCAACAGCAGGCGGGAGAGGCGGGGTCCGATCAGTATCGAGAATTGGTCCGCCCGCGCGATCGCTTCGCGCAATGTGCCGCAAGTGATGATGCAGTGGCACAGCATGTTGAACCCGGCCTTGGTCAACGGCTCGCGCCCTTCCTGCTGCGCGGCATGCTCATCGAGCAACCAGGTGCAGTGGGCATAGAGCCGGGTGAAATCGTCATGGGCCAGCGATCGTCCCATCGTTCCCGGCGCCAGCAAGCCGGGCAGCAGATGCGTCAGTTCCGCCTGTCGCATCAGGTCGTGCGGATCATACCCGAACATATCGACAAGCCGCAGCAGATCCTGCGCGATAACCGCCGACACGCTGCCTTGGACCGGGCGCGACAGATGTTTTGCGATGTTGAGCCTTTTTGTCATGGCCTTTGAGCCATTTCCACATTTGTGCGCACCGGGCAATGGGGCAGAAGAGAGTGATAAGAACGAAGGATGGAGCGGATGGGCGACACGGACACCCTATTGGCGCGGATCGACCGGCTGGAATCGCTGGACGCGATCCGACAACTGCCGGCGAAATATGCGCTGGCACTGGATATGCGCGATTCCGACGCATGGGTGGGCCTCTTCCCGGAGGATGTTCGCGTGGGCGGCGGTAAGAGCGGGCGCAAGGCGCTGCGCGACTGGTTCGACGAAACCCATTCGATGCAATTCGATGGCACGTCTCACCATATCGGCGGGCACATCATCGACTTTGACGATGCCGATCATGCGCAGGGCGTCGTCTATTCGAAGAATGAGCATGAGAGCGGCGCGGAATGGGTCATCATGCAGATGATGTATTTCGACCAGTATGAGCGGATCGAGGGGCGCTGGTATTTTCGCCGCCGACTGCCGCTCTACTGGTACGCGACCGACCTCAACAAGCCACCGATCGGCGATCGCAAGATGCGCTGGCCTGGCGTGCCGCCCTATCATGGCAGTTTCCATGATCTGTTTCCCAGCTGGAAAAGCTATTGGGACCGGCAGGGGCGACCCCATGACGGGCCGGTGGAGCCACCCGCGCCACTGGAAAAATTCATTGAAGCGATGCGCCGGGGCGCGCCATTGCCCAAGCCGCGCGTAAGGAGTTGAAAGACATGGTCGATATATTTTCGCCGGTCATTTTGGGCGACATCGCCCTTGCCAACCGGATCGTCATGGCGCCGATGACACGCGACCGGGCTGGACCCGGGGACGTGCCGACCGACATCATGGTCGATTATTATCGCCAGCGCGCGGGCGCGGGTATGATCGTAACGGAAGGAACACAGCCTTCGCCGACCGGCAAAGGCTATTGGCGCACCCCCGGCATCCATAGCGACGCGCAGGTGGCAGGCTGGCGCAAGGTGACCGATGCGGTGCATGGCGAAGGGGGCAAGATCGTCATGCAACTGATGCATGTCGGCCGCGCTGCTGTCCAGGTGAACAAGGACGCGGGCGCGGAAACCGTGGCGCCATCGGCCATCCCATGTCCGGACAGGATTCCGGGGCCGGATGGCGTGCCGGTGGAAACCATGATGCCACGCGCGCTGGGAACCGATGAGATTGCGGGCGTCATCGCCGAATATGTTACGGCCGCGCGCAATGCGATGGCAGCTGGCATGGATGGTACCGAACTACATTGCGCCAGCGGTTACCTGCCCATGCAGTTCCTGTCTTCGAACAGCAACCAGCGGACCGATCGCTATGGCGGAAGCGTCGACAACCGCATCCGCTTCGTCGTGGAACTGCTGGAGGCGCTAGCGGCGGCTGTCGGGCCAGGGCGAGTGGGTTTCCGCATCTGCCCCGGCGTCCGGTTCAACGGCATGGATGATGCGAACCCGCATGAAACCTATGCCGCGCTGCTGAAGGCCGTCGATGGTCTGGGCCTGGCCTATTGCCATCTGATCCACATCCCGCTCGACGGACAGGATGCGCTGGACCTCGTCCGTGCGCATTGGAATGGCGCGATCATCGAAAATAGCGGGCTGACATTGGAAAAGGCGCAGGCGCTTTTGACGGATGGCAAGGCGCAGGCCGTGTCCTTTGGCTATCTCTACATCGCCAATCCCGATCTGGTCGATCGTTTCCGCGCGGGCGCCGCCCTGAACAAGGGCAATCGCGCCAATTTCTACACCGGCGCGGGCGACGATCGCAAAGGCTATACCGATTATCCGACGCTGGACGCCTGAGTCCGACCGACGTCATCTGAAAAAAGAGGAGAGAGACATGGGCAAGTTGCTGGAAGGACGCACTGCGCTCGTGACCGGTGGCGGTCAGGGCGTAGGGCAGGGCATTGCGCGCGCGCTGGCCGAAGCGGGCGCCAACATCGCCATCGCCCAACGCAAGGCCGATCAGGGCGAGGCGGAAGCGCAATATCTGCGTGACACCCATGGCGTTGATGCGCTGTTCATCCAGACGGACGTGACGAAACGCGCCGCCGTCGAAGCAATGGTGGAAGCCGCGCATGATCGCTTCGGTCGGCTCGACATCCTCGTCAACAATGCCGGCGCCAGCTTTCCCAAGCGGATCGAGAAACACACCGACGCGGATATGGAAGGGTCGTTCGCGCTCAATTACTATGCCGTGTTCTGGGCGATGCAGGCGGCCTTCCCGATCATGAAGGCGCAGGGCTATGGCCGCGTCATCAACCTGGGTTCGCTGAACGGCGTCAATGCGCACATGTTCACCGTCGCCTACAATGCCAGCAAGGAAGCGACGCGCGCGCTGACACGCACGGCGGCGGTAGAGTGGGGACCATTTGGGATCACCTGCAACATCATCTGCCCGTCCGCGACCAGCCCACAGGCGCAGGAATATTTCGCGGCCAATCCGGAGATGACCGAGGCGATCCTGAAGCAGGTGCCCGCGGGCCGTTTCGGCGACGCGGAAAAGGATATCGGCCCGGTCGCGTTGTTCCTGGCCAGCGAAGGCGGCGGTTATATGAGCGGCAATACGTTGTTCGCCGATGGGGGCGCGCAGGTGAACGGTGTCGCCTGGCGGCCCGAAGTCGAGGATTGACGTCATGGAGGGATCGGGCATGAAGCAGTTGGATGGCAAGATCGCGATCGTGACCGGCGGTGCGCGCGGCGTCGCGAAGGGGGTGGCGACCGCTTTCGTGAAGGCGGGGGCCAAGGTGCTGATCGTCGATCGCGAAGTGGAACTGGGCCGCGAAACCGAAGCCGAATTGACGGCGTTGGGCGGCGATGTCGCCTTCATGCCTGTCGATCTGGCCGATCGCGCGGCGCTGCCTTCGATCGTCACGACCGCGTTGGAGCGGTTCGGCAAGCTCGACATCCTCGTCAACGCGGCGCAGGCTTCGCGCCAGTTGCCGCTGGCCGAAACGACGGACGAGGCGATGGAGATATCGTTCGATACCGGCTTCTGGCCGACCTTCATCTTGATGCGTGCGGCCTATCCGCACCTGATGGCGGCCAAAGGTTGCGTCATCAACTTCGCCACCGGCGCGGCGTTCGATGCCATTCCGACGCAAGGCTCCTATGTCGCCGCGAAAGAAGCGATCCGGGCCATATCCCGGGTGGCGGCGAGCGAATGGGGACCAGAGGGGGTTCGGGTGAATATCATCTGCCCGTTTGCCAATTCACCGGGAGTTCAAGCCTGGAAGGAATGGGCGCCGGACGATTATGCTACGCAAATTGGTAAGGTTTCTTTGCGCCGGATCGGCGATTGCGAAAAGGATATCGGATCAGCCGCCGTCTTCTTGGCGAGTGACGCTGCGGCCTATATCACCGGCCAGACATTAATGGTCGATGGCGGACAGACCAAGGCGTTCTGATTCGCTGCTTGGGAGAATAGTGACTTGGCCGACATATCGTTGCACCGCCCTTTCCCCGCGTCGCAGGTTACAGGATGGGATTTTGAAACCGATGTCGCCGTCATAGGATTTGGTGCGGCGGGCGCCTGTGCGGCGATCGAGGCGGCGGGTGCAAAGGCGCGGGTCATGCTGTTCGAGCGGGGATCGGGCAGCGGCGGCGCGTCTGCTCTGTCAGGTGGTGAAATCTATATCGGCGGCAGTGGCGGAACGGACGCGCAGCGTGCCGCGGGCTTCGACGACACGACGGAGGATTTCGCGGCTTATCTTAAAGCGGCGGGTGGCCCCTGCGCCGATATAGTGAAATGCGACCTCTATGCGCGTGAGGCTTTGGGCCATTATGGGTGGCTGAAGGCACAGGGCGTCCCCTATCGCGGCAATTATCTGCCGGGCAAGCATATCGAGCCGACCGACGATTCCACGTTGATCTGGTCGGGCAGCGAAGCGGCATGGCCTTTTTGCGACATCGCGAAGCCAGCGCCGCGCGGTCATGTGATCGCGCATATGGGCTGGGGCGGCGGGCGACCGCTGGTCGATTTGCTGGAGGCGCGCGCCCGAGATTTGGGCGTCGAGGTGATTACGGACGCGCGCGCTGTGGCGCTGGTGCAGGATGACGCGCGACACGTCGTCGGCGTTATCCTGCGCATCGACAATGAACACCGTTTCGTCCGCGCAACCAAGGGTGTCGTCCTGTGCACCGGTGGCTTTGTCTTCAACGAGGATATGCGGCGTCGCTATTGCCCCGAAACGTTCAAGATCTCCAGCCCGATCGGCGAGCAGGACGACGGATCGGGCATCGAACTGGGCGTGGGGGCGGGCGGTGACGCCATCCACATGGAACAGTTTTTCACGACCTGCCCCTGGACCATGCCCGAACCGCAAGCCTATGGCGTATTCGTCAACCAGGCGGGACAGCGCTTCATCAATGAAGATTGCTATCATGGTCGCGTGAGCCGCTGCGCGGTCGATCAATTGGGCGATAAAGTCTATCTGTTGCTCGATATTGCGCATTTCGATCAGCCGCTGGAGATGGCGGGTATGACCATCGCGGGAACCGGCGACACATGGGAAGAGGTCGAAGCGGAACTGGGTATGGCGTCGGGCACGTTGAGCGCGACCATGGCCTTCTATAGCGCCCATGCGGCGGAGGGGCGCGACCCGCTGTTCCAGAAGCGGCCGCCGATCCTGACGCCGCTGGATCAAGGTCCGTTCGTGGCGCTGGAGTTGAATTTCGCGACCAGCTATTTCAGCTTCTTCACGCTGGGTGGCCTGCGCACCTCGACCGATGGCGAAGTGCTGGATCATGGCGGCGCGCCGATTGCGGGGCTGTTTGCCGCCGGGCGCTGTACGTCGGGCCTGCCTGCCTGGGGCCATGGCTATAGTTCGGGCCTCAGCCTGGCGGACTGCACCTTTTTTGGTCGGCAGGCGGGGCGCAAAGCGGCGTCGGGATAAAAAGAGGCGGCCTGAATAAGGCCGCCTCCAGTTCCCCTTATGTTTCCGATCCGGCCGCTGTCGAACAACAGCAGCCGCCCGTCTTCACCATTTGAAGTTGAGCGTTGCGCCAAATTCACGCGGGTTCATGACGTTGGCCAAGCGGTAGCCGGAGTCATAGGAGATCCCACTTTGCGTCGGCGTCTGCGAATTGCCGAGTGAAATATTGGTGATCCGCTTCTGATTAAGCAGGTTGCGGGCGAAAGCCGTGATTTCCCATTTGCTCTCCGGCCCCCGCAGACCAACGAACATGTTAAGCAATGAGCGGGCCTGATAATCATAATTCACCCGTTCCGACGTGAAGCCGGGGCGATAGGTGAACAAGGCCCGGACGAACGGCGTATAGTCCCCGGCTGAGAAACGCAGTTCGCTATTGGCGGTCAGGCTGAAGTCCGGAACCTCCGCCATGCGGCCGCTGGTGCGGCAATAGCTGACATTGCCGGTCCCGGTAACTGTCGGCGCGCCATTCTGATTGGGAACGCCCGACCCGTCGAAATCATTGCACGGGACCAGCGCATCGCTGAAACGGGCGCGGGTATAGGCTGCTGACACGTTCATATCCCAATTCTGGACGAACCGCGTGTCAATCGACGCTTCGATGCCTTTCACCTTGGCGTCGCCATTATAGTTGAAATCGAAAAAGCCGGATGGCGGCTGCGCGGTCGGCACTTCATAATATATGCTGGTGAAGCGGCTCAGATAACCGTCGAACTTCTGATAGAAGGCGGCAAGCGTGTAATTGACCTTCCGATCCAGCACCGACCCCTTCAAACCGACTTCGAAGGAGTCCGTCTTTTCCCCCCTGGTGCGGATCAGATCGTCGCTGATGCCGGCGGGCAACGCAACACCGGTGCTGCCTGCGCGGAAGGAATGCCCATAGGCGAAATAGGCATTCAGCATGTCGCTCAGCGCATAGTTCACGGTAAGGCCGCCGGTGATTGGCTTGTTAGTGTTCTTTTGCAGGTTGGTCGGGATGATCTCGGTCGGGCCTGACACGACGGTCACGCCTGGGGGGATGCCCAACAAGGGATGTGAACCGAGGAACAAGGTCTGCTGCGTGGTCTGGATGCTCTTGAGGATGGAATAGCGCACGCCGCCTTCGATGGTCAGCGGGCCGGTCTTGTACCGCAGATTGGCCGCGAACGACCAGGTCTGGGTATCGGTTGGCACCGTTACATTGACACCGATCGGCAGCTTATTGGGCACGAAGAAGCCCGGTGCGAGCGGCACTAATCCGTCGGGGGATATAGGCGCGATAAAGCTGTCTGCACGCTGATCGACGACGGTCGTCCCTGTCTGTTTTGTATAAAAGGCGCCGATACCACCGCCCAAACCCTTGTCATTGTTGGTCTGCCAACGCAGTTCGGCGGTGTTGACTTTATAGGGGGTGACGACACGGGAATTGGCAACGTAGCCCGGCACGGAATTGGCTGGGTCAAGATCACGATCTATCGACAGCTTGCTGAATTGATGTGCGCCGACGAACGACAGGGTGGATCCGCCCAGGTCGTAATCCATCGCCAGGTTGACGATATGCGTGTTGTTCTGGCTGCGGAATGGTGCTTCGGCAACGGCGCCATAGTCCGACGCGCTCAATGCCGGGCCGGAACGAACCGCGCTGCCAAGGATCGGCGTATTGCCGGATCCGACGACCTGTTGAAACTGCGTATTATCGGCAGTCAGATATTGGTATGTCAGATAAGCGGTGAACGCATCGCTTGGCCGCCAGCCAAGGGTGACGCGGCCACTTTCCGTTGTGCTGCGGGAACGCCTGCCCAAGTTGACATCCTTTACCTGGTTCACGCGATTGCCATCGACCAGCCCGGCGACGCGGATTGCCAGCGTGTCGGAAAAGGGCAGGGACACGCCGCCCTGCACGTTATATCCGGCGCGGTCCGTTCCAGTCCCCTGCATGAAGCCTTCGATCTTGTCGAAATTCGGCCGCCGCGTGCCGATGGTGATCGAACCGGCCGGGGCCGAAAGCCCGCGCAGCAGGCCTTGAGGCCCACGCAGCACTTCGATCTGCGCGATGTCGTAAAGCGCCGTATAGGCAGTCTGCGCATCGGTCGGGATTTCGTTATAATAGACCTGAACGGCCGGCGCGGTTCCCTGGTCCGGATCGAACGTGACCCCGCG
Source organism: Sphingobium sp. HWE2-09 (assembly GCF_035989265.1). Lineage (GTDB taxonomy): Bacteria > Pseudomonadota > Alphaproteobacteria > Sphingomonadales > Sphingomonadaceae > Sphingobium. The sequence continues at coordinate 956,473 of NZ_JAYKZX010000001.1, forward strand.
CAATGTCGTGGTGTTGTTCCGTCCGGTGGTGTTGGTGAGCTCAAGGCCGGGGAAAGCTGCTGAACATCTTTCGCGTCGAAAATGTTGAACTTTTCCAGCTGTTCGCCTGTCGCAACGTTCACCGACATCGACACATCTTGCAGCTTTTCCTGCCGCCGCGTCGCCGTGACGATGATGTCTGCTTCGGGTGTTTGCGCTAGCACCATTTCTGGCACTACCAGCGCCGAAAAACTGGCGCACAGCAAAAGGCTACGCGAAACGCGGCTTGCTCGCATCTTATCCTCCCCAACTATCGATCCGCCAACATTGGTCGGAACTGATATCTTTTCTTTATGCGTAACATATATACCGAACCAAAACGCATGTAAAAGGATATTTGAACGCTTTCGAGCGTTAATTTTTTGGCGCTTGGTTAGCTTTGCGGGCGCCATTTCAAGGTTTCATACGCAGCGCGTTGCTAGATCAAAATATTGAAAAATCGTGATAAAATATCGATCTTGATGTCCGATCCGGTGATGATGGGTGACGTGACTCTGTTTGTTTGAACAACTATACAGTCAGAGAAAGCAGGTACGCCCGCCCAATGCGGCAATGCGTAAATGATCCGTTGATCGGCATGCGAATCGTAGCAGCCTTCATCATGGCTGCGTCGTCGCTCAATCGACTGACGAGTAGAGCGGATCGCTCCTTCCTGCGGCCTATCCTCGACCGGCTAATATGCCGCCGCAAAATAGTTGGGTGAGTTTCGCTGCCAATATATCAAGGCGTGCGGGATCGTTCGCGACATCCACGTCATTTTGGAAAAAACGGCGGTGCGCTTCGGCAAGGACGAGGTTGGTCAACGCTTCCGCTGCGAATGCGCTATCCTGATCCGGAATCGCGCCAGACTTTATAAGCCGGTCGAGCAGCGCGATAAGCGGGTCCATATAACGGCGCACCACCGCCTGTTCTATGCGGGGCTTGGCTTCATCCATGAAGTCGGGATTAAGTATCAACAGCCGCCGGAGCGACATGGCTTGCGGCAGACATACTTCTTTCAGGCTTTGGTTTATAAAATCGCGCAGACTTTGCCGCCAGTCCGACTGATCGGCGATGACGAGCGGTTCCCGCCCATAATCCAGCAGCCTGCGCACAACGGCAGCCATCAATGCGGCCTTGTTGCCATACCGCATATAGACGGTTTTCCGGGATAGGCCGGATCCAGCGATAATGGTGTTCATGGTCAGGCCGGGGCCATGTTCGACCACCATCTGAACGGCGGCATCGACAAGCTGTTGGTCGATATCGCCACTTTCTTCGCGTCGGGGGCGGCCGGGGCGGCGGGGGCGGTGTGCGTCGGTCATGCGATGGAACATGGCAAAAAAAACGACTTAATAAAATAGACAATTGTGTTTCGTTTTTGAGGATTTTATTTTTTTGGGAGGATTCCGTATTAAAAAAAGGGTGTGGGCCGTTCCATGTTTCGCAGGGCCGTTCGTCCTGCTGTATGACGCCCCTCAGACTATATTTGTTTCGGATATCGGACTGACGGGATGGACGAGCGAAGTGTCAGTACCCGACGCCTCTGCCGACCGCAGCTTGCATGGTAGCAAGCCCTCAGTCTCCGGCGTTCGCCAACAATAGTTCACGGATGCAGCCCCGGCGCTGGACCAGCCAGCGTCATGTGAGACGAGCGCGTCAGGCGCTCGTCCAGCGTACTACCAACCTAATCAAAGTCGGTAATTTGGTGAGACAGCAGAATGGAAGGCGCCAATCGTGGCGCCTTCCATTATAGGAATAAGACCGCAGATGCCGTCAGGGCAGTTTGGCAAGGTCCGCGTCGATTGCCGCCAAGCGCTGATCGGTCACGTCGTCAGGGGCATATTGCTGAATGGCCTTTAGCGACATACCGCGCGCCATATCGACCTGATCATTGGTCGTCATGCCCGGGATATGCTTTTCGACGATCGCCTTGGTGGCGGGATTGTCCAGCAATGTGCCGAGATCCGTTTCTTCCGCCGTGTACTTCGCTTTCGCCAGGGCGGCAGGCGCGGGCGCTGGTGCCGTTTGTGCGAACGCGGTGACGGTCGTGATGCTGATGGCCGCGGCCGCCGCAATAAGGAAATGACGCATTTTCAAGATCCTCCATTATAGATGCAGGATATATCGCACGGTATCGTTCTAAATTCAAGGGTCACCAGTTTCTTCGGGCCGCCATGAACAAGTCCACCGTTCTGTTCGCGGCGTCGATCATTTCCTCAGTGGAAATCACGCGCGAGCCACTTTCCTGCAATTGCCAGCCGGTAATCGCCGACACGAACATGCGTGCGACGGACTCCGGCTGACGGGCAGGAATTCCATCCCTCTCTCCCGCCTCCGCTATGTCCTTTGCGATGAGGCGCACGATGTAGAGATAGCCAACCTCGTACATAGCTTGTGACAATTTTGGGAAGCGGTCCCGTGTGGATAGGATCAAGAGCTGAAATGCGTGGACTTCGGGCTGCGTAACAGATTGAGCGATGGTGTGCCCGTGATAGCGTAGCCGCTCTTCGATGTCATCGGTAAGGAGATGGTCATGTTCCGATGCCGCCAGCGACCATTCTTTAACCCGGTCCTCGACTATGGCGGTGAAGAGCGCTTCTTTGGACGGGTAGCGGACGTAAAGCGTTCCCTTGGATACGCCTGCCACCGCTGCAACATTTTCCATGGCGACAGTGTCGTAGCCGCCTTCCAGAAACATGTCCCGTGCGGTGTTGAGAATCGTGCGCTCGATCGCCACCACCTGTTTGGCGGTGGGGCGGCCCTTTTTGGGCACAAATGCCTTTACGGTGTCGGTCTTGGCCATTGGCGATTGTTTGGCGGAACTGTCGCCGGGAAGCAACGGTGGAAAAGCGGTCAGCCTAACGCCGGTCATTCCAACGGATGCAGCGCCGAACTGCACTCTTGGCCATCTGTCTGCGGTCTGTCTGGCGCATCGACTGGCTTGACCCGCACATCTCGAAACGCCCCTGTTCAGCTTGCAGCAGATTTCTTATACGCAAGATTGTGTTGGAATTGCTCTACGCGTATTGAAAAATGCAAAGGCGTTAATATGGCTATTTGCGTTTTAGCAAGGCTGATGGATAGGATGGATATGGCAAAGCGGAATGCGAAGCGGTGATCGGCGCGCTGGCCTGAAATCATGTCGATGCCCGGCCGATCCATATATCCATCGTCAGCCTGGACGACCGACCCGTCGCGCTCGAAGCGCCGCGGGTCCGGCAACGGAATGCAAGATTTTGATCCGTCCTTGACGAACGGGTTTGCACCACAAGATGAGTCAATAGGAGACGAATGATGGCGACGGCACCGAAGACGCAAGAATTATTGGGCGCGCGCTCTATGGGGCATATGGCGCTCCATTATAAAACGGCCGAGGAAGGGCCGTTGGCGGCGCGGCTGCTCGGCATGTTGGGTTATGTCCTGACGCAGGATCTGGTGCTGCCGTCGGGCGCGCATTTCTACCGCTTCGTGGTGGACGCCCGGCATCAGCCGCGTGGCGACGGGATCGTTTATCTGTCGCTCATTCCCGATGCCCAGCGCGACTTGATGGCGGCCATTCACGACGCGCTGAACGTAGGGACCGATCATGAGCATCCTGCCGTGGTGGCGATGCGCGCGAAGATGGACGAGGATCCGGAATATAGCTTCCATTACGGGACGTTGCTGGACAGCCTGGAAGATCTTGAGAATATCTTCGTCACGCTGGAGGACGCCAACCGCAACGATCCTGAACTGAAAGGGCGGTTGAAGCTGGTCTACAACCGTGCGTTGCCGGGCAATCCCGATGTCGATGCCCGCCTGGACGCCTCCCCCATCTATGGCGGCGTGACCCGCTATGCCTATGGCAAGAATGGCGTTCAGGCTTTTCTGGAAACCGACATTATGTCGAGCGGTATTCTTGGCGAAACCATGATGCTGGAATTCGACTATGTCTTCCCGGGCTATGCCAACCATGTGCTGTCCGTGGTCGAATGGGAATGACGCCAGGCGGTGCGATCGCGCCGAATGAGAATTAGGATCGGTCGATTGCGTGGGCGTCGCGCTGGCAGGGTCATCTGACCCTTCCAGCGCGACGCCCCTTGGCAAATCAGACTCGCTAGCCACAGATCGCGCAATGCGTTAAGCGGACATAAAATCGCTATATAGAACGCAAATTAGCAATATAATTAAATACTATCTTTCATTTGCGTAGTTCATTAGCCATTCTTACAAGGCGAATATGAGGCGTCCGAGAAAAGGGCGACACGTTGCAATAGGAGAAAAAGTCATGTCCCCCACCCTTGAAGAGCTTGCGCAACGGCTTCAGCTTCTGGAGGACAAGGAAGCTATCCGGCTGCTGAAATCGCGCTACCTGCGCGCCTGCGACTTGAAGCAGCCTGATGCCGTACGCGACTGCTTTTTGCCTAACGCCGTCCGCATCGCCTATCAGGGCTTTCCGATTTTTACCGATCGTGATGCCTTTGTCGCGACCTATGAAAGCATGGCCTGTCAGGGCGGCGTCTATGACATTCATCATGCCGCGAACTGGGACATCAGCGTGACGGGGCCGGACGAAGCCCGTGGCATCTGGTCGCTCAATTTCCGTACGATCCTGACCGGGCCGCGCCAAGTGACCCGGCTCGCGGTGGAATATGACGATCTTTATCGTCGGCAGGACGGACGTTGGTGGATTGCGGAAACCACAAGCCGCGTGACGTCCGTCCTGACCGAACAGATCGGGGAAGACGGGTCTTTGACGGTGCTGGCATCCGGCGAAATTCCCGCCAACTGACCTGCCCGGCGAATATGGGAGAGAGCCAGATGATCGACTATGGTCTGCAAGGGAAGGTGGCGATGGTGACGGGCGCGGGCGGCGGCATCGGCCGGGCTAGCGCGCTGGTCTTCGCGCGCTCGGGTGCGAGCGTGCTGGTGAGCGACGTCCATGACGATCATGGCGAGGAAACGGCCGCGCTGATCCGGGAAAAGGGCGGGACGGCCGTCTATCAACGCTGTGATGTCAGCGATCCGGCGCAGGTAAAGGCCATGGTCGCCGCAGTGGTCGATCGGTTTGGGCGGCTCGATTGCGCGTTCAACAATGCGGGCATCAATTCGGTTACGTTGGACGAATATGACGATGCGGTTTGGGCGCGCGCCTTATCCGTCAACCTGACCGGCGTGATGCTGTGTATGCGCGAAGCCGCCGAAGTGATGCTGAAGCAGGGCGGCGGAGCGATCGTCAACACCGCCTCGATCAATGGCGTCGTGGGTAATCCGGGCCAGCCCGCCTATACGGCGGCCAAACATGGCGTCGTCGGCCTGACCCGTCATGCCGCGCTCCGCTGGGCAAAGGACGGGATTCGCGTGAACGCGGTCTGCCCCGGCGTCATCGACACGCCGATGTCGGCGCAGGCCGCCGCCGACCCGCAGATCCGCGCCATGATCGAGTCCATGACACCGATGGGCCGCATGGGCCGAGCGGAGGAAATTGCGGAGGCGGCGGTATGGCTATGTTCGGACGCGGCCAGCTTCATCACCGGTCATCCGCTGCTGATCGACGGTGGGGTGACCGCCGTCTAAGGCAGATGATTTCGGCGAGTTGAAGCATCCCTGGCTGAAGCGCGAGGCCCGGTTTCGGAAGAACCGGGCCTTCGCCTTTCCCTATGGCTTGTCGAGGTGCGCGAAGTCGAACTGGCTGGTCGGGATGATGTCGATCCGCGCGAAATCGATGAACCCCGCACAGCTGTCGGTCATCTCTGTGGTGTTGCGCGCAAATTTCGCCTCGTCGCCGACGGCGTCGAAAAAGACGCGCGGATCGGCCATCGCTTCGAGCGGGAAGCATTCCTCCACGAAGGCGCCATAAGCGGGCGCATTGGCCGTCAGCGGTCGCACGATGATGTTCTGCACATATTCGAAGTTGGATTGGGTATCGATCGCGACGCGGGTGTGATGGCTATGCCAATGCGCGACGGCGTCTTGCCAGGGCATGTCCGGGCGGAATGAGATGAAGCTGGCCTGTGACCAGCCCGCGGTGCGCGACCCGCCTTGCGGCACATATCGGTTGTTGGGGATGATCGTCGATTCCGCCACCAGCCAGGCCTCGAAACGGTCGCTATGGCTGGCCAGAACCTCGTCCACAGCGCCCCGGAAAATCGCATTGGCGGACGGTAGCCAGAATTGCACGGCCGCATCCTGCTGCCGTTCCTGCCACTGCTGGACGAGCGGCGCGGCCGGTTCGACCGTCGCGTCGCGGACATTGAGGCGCACGCTACTCGCGCCCGCCGCCTTGAGCGCGCCGGGCAGGCTCGCGACAAGGCGATTGGCATAGGCGGCGCGGCTCTCACCCGCTGGCGCCCACAAGGCGCAGATCAGTTTTTCCATGTTATGATCCTTAATCGAAGTTGGCTTGCCCGCCGTCCAGCGGAATGGTCGCGCCGGTCAGATAGCCAAGGTCCGACCCGCACAGCCCGACGATTGCCCGGCCGATATCCTCCTCCAGTCGACCGATGCGACCCAGAGGGATAGTGCGGAAAAAGGCTTCCGATTCTTCCGGATTATTGTCGATCCACCATTTGAGGCTTGGCGATTCGGCATGAGGGGCGATGGTGAGGACGCGGATATTCTCCCGCCCCCATTCGGACGCGGCGGCGCGGGTCAGCGCCCGGGTCGCCTGCTTGATCGCGCCATAACAGCCATAGGTCGCCATGTCCCAACGGATGCCCGCCGATGAGGCGAAGTTGAAGATGGCGCCGCCGCCGCGACCCGCCATATGGGCATGGACCAGTTTCATCAGGCGGAAACTGGCGAGCGGGCCGGATTCGAATCCAGCGGTAAAGGCCTCGTCCGACACATCGTCGATCAGGCCCAGCGGCACTTCCTGCGCATTGTTGACCAGGATATCGATCCCGCCCAGATCGCGCACCGCGATATCGACGGCACGGGCGAGATCGGCGGCATCCTTGACATTGCAGGCGACGGGAATGGCGCGCACTCCGCGTTCCTTCGCCAGCCGGGCGGTCTGTTCCACCTTGTCCAGCGTGCGCCCGGCCAGTAGCAGGTTCACGCCTTCGCTGGCCAGGGCCAGGGCTATGCCCTGACCAATGCCTTGCCCTGCCCCGGTAATCAGGGCAATCTTGCCTGTCAAAGCGGACATCCCATTCTCCTAATGCTCATCGTAGAAATTATGCCATCATACTACGCAGCAAGTTGACTTTATGGCAAGATGGACCGCATTCTGCGTTCCATGGAGGCGGATGAGATGAAGCGGTCGAGAGGGCGCTTGCTTATCGCCTGACAGAATGGATTCGGAACGGACAAGCATGAGTAACTGGGACAAGGAAGTCGATATCCTCATAGTGGGATCGGGTGCGGGCGGCCTGTTGTCGGCACTGGTCGGCGCGCATAACCGCGCCGATGTGCTGATCGTGGAGAAAGCGGACCTGTGGGGCGGCACGTCCGCAACCTCCGGCGGCGGTATCTGGATTCCGGGCAGCGACCCGGCAAAGGCGGCCGGGTTCGAAGATGATCTGGACGACGCCTTCACCTATTTGCGCGGCCTGTCGGCAGACAATGTGCCTGACGCGAACATCCGCGCCTATGTCGATAATGCGGCGCCGATGCTGCGTTGGGTCATGGCGAACACGCCGGTACAATATATGGCGTTCCCTTATCCCGACTATCATGCCGAAAATCCCGGCGGGTCGGCGCAGGGCTTTCGTACCCATTTGCCCATGCCGCTCGACGGCAAGCCATTGGGCGCGGACATTCGCAAGTTGCGCTTCGCATCGCCCGCGGCCAGCCTGTTCGGCTATCTGAACTGGCATTTCAGCGAGACCTACGAACTGCTGTACCGCACGAAGGGGTGGATCAAGCATCTGGTCGTGAACATGAGCAAATATTGGCTCGACCTGCCGTTCCGCCTGACGTCGCGCAAGGATCGACGCTTGACCTTAGGCAATGCGCTGACCGGCGGATTGCGTATGGCGCTCAACCGCCAGGGCGTGCCGCTCTGGCTGGAAACGCCGCTTAAGGACCTGGTGCGCGACGGCGACAAGGTGACGGGCGCCATCGTGGAAAAGGATGGCAAACCCTATCGCATTGGCGTGCGCAAAGGCGTGGTGCTGGCGGCCGGGGGCTATGACAAGAACCCCGCGATGCGGGAGGGCAATGCACCGCTCTATCCCGCCGCGCAATATTCGGGCGGCGTCGCCAGCAACACCGGTGACAGCATCCGCGCGGGCGAAGCGATCGGCGCGGGCATGATGAACATGCAGTCGGCCTGGGCTGCGCCGGTATTTCATGTGCCGGGCGAAGATCGCGGTCGTCTATCCACCATAGAACGGGCGCTGCCGGGTTGCATCATGGTGAATCAGGCGGGCGAGCGTTATCTCAACGAAGCGGCCTCCTACCATATCGTCGGTCAGAAAATGGCGCGGCGTCAGGCCGAGCAGGGCGATGCATCGCCCAGCTGGATGATCTTCGACCAGGAATATCGCCATAAATTCCCGATGGGGCCGGTCTATCCGCTCATGCCGACCTTCCTGCACAACAAGGCCGTGCGAAGCATATTGAAGCAGGGCCGATCGGTCGAGGAACTGGCGACCAAGATCGGCATGGACCCGGCCGCCTTGTCGGCGACGGTCGCCCGCTTCAACACCCATGCGGCCAAGGGGGAAGATCCGCAATTTCACCGGGGCGAGGCGGCCTATGACAAAATGTATGGCGATCCGCGTCATGGCCCCAATCCTTGCCTGCGGCCGCTGAACAAGGGGCCGTTCTATGCCATGCCGATCTATCCGGGTGACATCGGGACCAATGGTGGCCTGCTGACCAACGCCCATGCCCAGGTGGTCGATCAGGCAGGCAACGCCATCCCGGGCCTCTATGCCGTGGGCAATAATGCAGCGTCGGCGATGGGCGAAAGCTATCCTGGTGCGGGCGTCACCATCGGACCTGCGATGACCTTCGGCTATGTCGCTGCGCGGCACATGACGGGCGGGAATGCGTAAAGTCTGTCAGGGGAGGGGCGTGGCCCTTCCCCTGATGGTCCAGCAAAGTCGATAAGCCAGCATCGACCACAAGTTCGTCCAATCCTTTTGGGCGGTCAGTTTCCGAATGATGTTTGTGCTAGCGAAGATTTCACATCCTCCAGACCCGGCCCTTTGCAACCATCGATAGCGCGAATTTTGCTCTGTGTGATTGTGTCAGAACGCGACGGTCACACCATGTCGGGCCGCAGGATCGCATCGCTGCCGCCGTCGATGAAGATAATCTGTCCCAGCAGATAATGATTTTCCATGCCCAGCAGGAAATCGATCAGTTCGGCGATCTCGCCCGGTTGTGCATAGTCCTTCACCGCGATGGGATTGCTCTTGGCGATCAGCGCCATCATGTCGGGCTGGTCGAACAGCGGCGCGGTCATCGGCGTGGCGACGACGCCCGGCCCGACGCCATTCAACATTATGCCGGTGCCTGACCATTCCGGCCGGGTCGCCGCACGTCGCAGCCAGAGTGACAGGGCGTTCTTGGACGTCGCATAGGAGGTTTGCGGCTTGGCCGCTATTGCGTCGAGCGCGCCTGCCTCGTCCCCGGCAAGACACAGGTCCACCACCGTTCGGGCAGACGGCAGGAACGCGGCGGTGGAGCAGATGGCGACAGCGCGCGGTCGCGACGACCGTTCCATCATCGGGCGCAATCCTTCCAGCGTCGCCACGGCGCCGAAATAGTTGATCGCCACCGTTTCGCGCGGCTTGCCAGGGTGTGAAATGCCCGCGCCTGCCAGGACCGCGTCGATGCCGTCGGGCGCAAGCCGCGCGACTTCGGTGACCATGCGCGCGCGTCCAGCCTCCGTCCCCAGGTCCGCGTCTATATCCGCATGGCGCAGATCGACACCGATCACCCGCTGGCCCTTTCCGGTGAGCCGTTCCACGGTCGCAGCACCTATACCGGATGCGGCGCCCGTCACGACGATCGTCCTGCTCATGGTCTCTGTCTCCTAATCGCTATGCTACGCGATTGGCGCGTAGAAAGGCGATCAAAACCTGCGCCAATGCAGCGCCTTGGTCTTCCTGTACGAAATGCCCGCCGCCTTCGATGCGCGCATGGGGCTGGCTATGTGCGCCAGCTATACGGCGCTGGAAAACCTCTTCCCAGGCGATGGTCGCGGGATCCTGGTCGGAAAAAGCGGTCAGAAAGGGTTTGTCCCATGTTTCCAGGAATCGCCACGCGGCCCGGTTGGCCTCCAGTCCCTCGGCCCCTTCGGCGATCGGGATGCCGCAGGTGATCTCTAACATCCCTTTCTTGTAGCGCGCATCGGGAAAGGGCGCGGCATAGGCGGCAAGCACGTGCGGCGGCACATCGGTTGCGCAGGCGCGCCCGACCAACTGGTCGAGCGCCAGGTCATCGCTGGTCCGGCAGGTTTCGACCCACGCGGCTATGGCGGCCCCCGGCCAGTCGGCGACGCCCAGCGGCGGCGGATCGCAATTTTGCAGCAGCGTGTTGGTCGCCAGGATGGTGGCGAAGCGATCCGGACATTGCGCCACCACGCGCAGGCCGATCGGTCCGCCCCAATCCTGGCAAACCAGATTGACGTCGCGCAGGTCGATACCTTCGACAAAGGCGCGCATCCAGGCGACGAAACGGTCGAAACCATAATCGGCGCGGCTGGCGGGCTTATCCGACTTGCCGAAGCCGATCATGTCGGGCGCGATCACCCGGTATCCCGCCGCCACGACCGGCCCTATCATCTTGCGGTAAAGGTAGCTCCATGTCGGATTGCCATGCAGCATCAGGACGACGGGCGCATCCCGTTCCCCTTCATCGACATAATGCATCCGCACGGCACCAAGCCGACGGTCGGTAATGTCGATATAATGGGGCGCGAAATCATAGCCCGGCAGGTCCGCGAAGCAGATATCTGGCGTACGCAATATGCCGGGCCGGATTTCCATCACACCGGCCCGTTCAGAGGATATAATGTTCGCGATACCCGGCGAAGGCCTGCTTGATCGCATCTTCGTCCAGTCCGAACCGTTCGAGCGAATAATCATGCATCGGCCGCTGCTCACGCTTGTTGCCCGCCAGAAATTCGTTCAGCGCCGCCTCCAGCCGATCGTCGACCGGAATGCCGATGCGGGACAGGACGCGCTGCGCCTGCGTCATCGGATCCTTGCCGACCGCCTTATAATCGATGTCGATGAAACGATCCTCGCCGATCCGCGCCCGCGCGGCCTCGAACATCGTCATCCATTCCGTCAGGCGTCGGAACCAGAATTCGCCGACCTGGCTGTCGGTCACCGTGGCGCTCAGCTTATAAAGCGCGGCCTGCATCGAGACATAGGATGGCACCGTCTGCAACGGATCGCGATGCGTCATGATCAGCAGCGCGTCGGGGAAGCTGGTTGCGGCCAATTCGGCATAGGGCAGGTTGGAAGGGCTTTTGAGGATCCATTTGGCACCGCGGCGCGACGGATCCTGCCATTGCAGATATTGCAGGATGGTCTTGAAATCCTCATGCCCCTTCGACTGGTCATAGCCGTTCAGCCATTGTGCGAAGCTGGGCACGAAGTTCATGCCTTCGACCATGGTGCTGACGAACATCTGGCCCAGGACCAGGATTTCCTCGTCCGGCGCGTCGGGGTCGAGCGGGTGGATGGAAGCCAGTTCGGGCGCCAGTTGCAGCCACCCGTCGATCATGGTCTGGGCATAGGCTCGGCGTTCGACCGGATGACCGCGATCTTCGCCGGGGAAGGGCGCGAAATTCTGCGCCTCGTACCAGCGCAGGCCGGTCATGCCCGGTGCACTTGCCAACAACCTCTGGAAAATGGTGCTGCCCGTGCGCGGAAGGCCCAGGATGATGCCCGCGACCTCCACCTTTTCCTCCAATATTTCGGGATGGCGCTTGATATCCTCGATCATCCGCAATCGGCTCACCAAGCCCTTGACGATGACTTCGGTGGTCGAGGCGCGACCGTCTGCCGTCAACCGACCTTCGCGGTTGGAAGCGTCCAGAAAGTGATCCATCGGTTCGAAGAACCAGGTGTCGCCGAAATCGTCCAGGCCCGCGCGATCCCGCGCCTTTTGCAGCAACGTCTCGCGGTCCATCATTTGATCATCAATTATCGTGGCTAAAAGCGCCATATGCTACTCTCCTAGGCCGGTTTCCCACCTCTCTCCGCAGCGCTTCAACGCTAGCAGTCAGGTTGGACACCGGTTCCATCCCCATGCCTCGCTGCCCGATCGTCCATACGCCGTATGGAAACCTGTGTCGCGCACCATTGCGTATCAATATAAGAAGTTAACTCTGTAAATGGCAATAATATAATGAATGAAGCGGCGTTATGCGCCGAAATTGCGATACTGGCTTTGACAAAACCCTGCACGTGCGGCACTGTTCAGATGGTCATGGCGGTTAGGGTTTCCAGAGCGCCGGGCCTAAAAATAATTACGACGCGCATAAAATGATGGTGAGAGGGATGTTTGCATTTCACGATGTGCGGCGTTGAAGGCGGCCGTCATCTCGTGCTTCTGCTGCTTTGGCACGCTCTCTCCATATAAATTGGTGGACGTATAAGTCCGGCTGAACAGGTCGGGCATATTGGGAGAGAGATATGCATATTGACAGTTCGCGGGCGGTTCTGCGCCGCACCATCTGGCTCTTGGCGGGCGTTGCTCCATCGGCGCTGCTGGTTCCGGTGCCAGCGCTGGCGCAGGCGGCCGATCAAGCCGCAGAGCAGGCGTCCGGGCAGGGCAGCCAGGTGGGCATGGCCGAAATCATCGTCACCGCGAACCGGCGCGCAGAACGCGGCCAGGACGTCCCTATTGCCATCACCGCCCTGTCGCCCCAACGCCTCGAACAGCAGGGCATTACCAAGGAGCAGGACCTGCAGGCCAGCGTACCTTCGCTCGTGGTCGGTCCCAACGGCCAGGGTTCGCGCGAGTCCAATTCCTTCACCATCCGCGGCCAGGGCGCGACGTTCCAGGCGTCGCCGGGCGTCGTCGTCTATATGAACGAAGTGCCGCTGCCTGCCGGGATCACGCTCAGCCAGCAGGGCGGGCCGGGCAATTTCATCGACCTGGAAAATATGCAGGTATTGTCGGGTCCGCAGGGCACGCTGTTTGGCCGCAACACGACCGGTGGCGCGGTCCTGCTGGTGCCCAAAAAGCCCAGCGACGAGTTCGGTGGATGGATCAAGGCGGAATATGGCAATTATGACCGCAAATATGTGGAAGGTGCGGTCAACCTGCCGGTCAACGACAAGCTCGCGATCCGCGTGGTCGGCGCCTATCATGATCGCGACGGCTACACGCGCGATGTCATATGGGATAAGGATCGCGACAACGAACATTGGTATTCGGGCCGGATCGGCATATTGTTCAAGCCGACCGAAACCATCACCAACTATACCATGGCCTATGGCGCCTATTCCAAGAATAATGGCGCGGGCCTGATCCATAAGGGTTTCAACGTCGAATCGATGGCAGGCATCGGGCTGTGCGCCAATTTGCCGGTGGGAGTCGTGGGCGGCTATTCGTGCGACGTCTATCGCGCGACGACGGCACAAGCGGACGCATTGGGACCGCGCAAGACTGCCTTTTCGACCGATACTTTCGCCAAGACGCAGACCTGGGGCATCAGCAATACCACCGACATCGAATTGTCGGATGAAATCACGCTGCGCAACATCGTCAGCTATCAGAAGATGAAAATCGGCTACCGCTACGATGGCGACGCGACGGTGCTGCAGCAGCATGATGTCGATCCTGGCGTCTTGCCCGCCGACGGTGTCGTCACGCTGCCGGGCACGCCATTCCCGGTCAGCTACAACTTCCCAACCCTGTCGACGGAATTGCCGCGCGACAATTTTCGCGTCTGGTCGGAAGAATTGCAGTTGCAAGGCAAGATGCTGGACGGTCATTTGGACTGGACCGTCGGCGGCTTCTACTTCGACCAGCGGCCCGACGGGCTGCAAGGATCGCGCGCCAATGTCTATTGCATCGCACTCCTGACCGGCCAGTGCGAAGCCAGCGTGGCGCAATATGGCACCAGCACGGTGTCGAAGGCGGTCTATGGACAGGCGACGCTCAATCTCGGCGCGTTTTCGCCTTCTCTGGAAGGGGTGCGCCTGACGGGTGGCTATCGCCAGACCTGGGACCATGTCTATGGCTTTGCGACCCAGTATAATAGCACACCGGCAGCAGGCTTAGTGGTGTGCGGCAAGGACAGTGCCTTGGTCGTGCCGGTCGCGACCGCCCTTGCCGACTGCCGTTTCACGGGGTCGCAGCGGTCAAGTTCGCCATCCTGGCTGGTCGGCCTGGACTATAAAGTCACGCGTGACATCCTGCTCTATGGCAAGGTCAGCCACAGTTACAAGGCGGGCGGTTTCAATCCTTATGCCGTATTCTTCGGGCAAAATGGCGATCCGGATACGCGTTCCTTCGCTCCGGAAGAGGTGACCGTATGGGAAGCGGGGGTGAAGACCGATTTCCGTCTGGGATCGGTGCCGTTCCGTCTCAATGTCGCAGGATATACGACGGACTATAAGGGTATCCAGCGTGCGGCGGGGGATTTCAACCCGACGACCGGCGCTGGCGGCGCCAGGACGCTGAACGCCGACGCGCGGATCAAGGGCATCGAAGTGGAAGCATCGATGCGGCCCTTCCCCGGGGTCGAGATCGGCGGCAATTTCAGCTATACCGATGCCATGTACAAGAAATATCAGTATGTTTCAGGCACGGGTACGGTTGCCTGTAACGGCGTCGTCGCACCGGGTGGCACGGCCGACGTATCCTGCCTCGATTTCCAATATGTCTCGCCCTATATCTGGAGCTTCCACGTATCGGCCGAACAGCCGCTTGCCAATGACATGGGCACGCTGGCTTTCTTCGCAAATTATTCGCACACCTCGCGCCAGTTTACGGAGGCGGTTACCCTGCCGGAGAAACAGCCTGGCGCTTATCTGGCGGCGTTCGGCCTGCTCAACATGTCGTTGGACTGGCGCAAGGTCGGGGATCGGGCTTCGATCTTAGCCTGTTCGGAACGAACCTTGCCAACAAACTCTATCGCATCTCCAATTCCGACGTGTTCCAGGATGGCAGCCTGCTTTATCAGGCCACTCTTTATGGCGAACCGCGCATGTATGGCTTGCGGGTCAAATATACGTTTGGTGGCGGTTGATCGTTCAAAGAGCTCTGCTCTGGCAACTCATACATAAAAAAGGCCGCAGGTTCATCGGACCTGCAGCCTTTTTCATGACCGGTCGGTTCGGTCAATCACCCCGCGGTCTGGCCACCATCGACCGTGAAGGTCGCGCCGGTGATCCGCCGCGCCTCGTGGGATGCCAAAAAGGCGACCAAGTCGGCAATATCGTCCGGCACCGCCATTTCTCCGTCGTCCAGCCAGGATGCCGACCGCATCACCATCTGCCAGTCGATATTGTCGGGCGGAGCCTGCTGCAACATCGGCGTAGCCACGCCGCCGGGACATACGGCGTTGACCCGCACGCCTTCCTTGGAAAATTCCAGCGCCAGGGCGCGGGTCAGGCCAACCACGCCATGTTTCGACGCAGTATAAACCGAATTATAGGGCACGCCGACCAGCCCGGCGGCAGACGCCATGTTAACGATATTGCCGCGACGCGCGATCAGATGCGGCATCGCTGCATGGCACATATGATAGACGCCGGTCAGGTTGACGGCGATCACCCGGTCCCAGCGGCTGCGATCGACATCCGCGAAGCGGCCGAAGTCCAGCACCCCTGCGATATTACAGAGAATGTCGATGCCGCCATGCAGGCGGATGGTCTGGTCGATCATGTCGCTACAGGAGGTTTCGTCCGCTACGTCCAGCGTAAAGGCGGTGGCGGCCGACCCGATCGCCTGCGCCACGTCAGTCACCCCCGCTGCATTGCGATCGCCGATGAGGATCGTCGCACCCTCGGCCGCCAGGCGGTGGGCGACGGCAGCGCCAATCCCCGACGCTGCACCCGTCACGACGGCGATTTTGCTTTTCAGACGCATCGACGCTCTCCCTTGCTTGTCCCAGATGTCAATCATCGCTTGTGTTATATGACTACGCATTCCAATAATATGTGGCGTAAAAACACGATAAACGCGAATCGAATCAGCTCAATGATTCGAATATTGGAAGGAGGATGCCGGATGTTGCCCCTTCAGGAAATTTCCGACCGGCTGGAGATTCAGGATCTGTTGTCGCGCTACAGCTATGCGATCGACGACCGGGACTGGGACCGGCTGGATGCCATATTCACGCCCGACGCGGTGATCGATTATAGCGAAACCGGTGGTGCGAAAGGTAATGTCACGCAGATCAAGGCCTGGCTGCCTGTCGCGATGGAACGCTTTCCACGATGTCAGCATATGGTCGCAACCACGAAGCTGGACCTTGACGGCGACAATGCCACCAGCCGGACGATGCTGTTCAACCCGATGGTGCACAAGGGGGATGACGGGGTCGAGCAGGTGTTCTTCATCGGCCTATGGTATCGGGATCGGCTGGTACGCACGGCCGATGGCTGGCGCATTGCCGAACGCTATGAGGAAATGGCCTACGCCCATAATGTGCCTGCCATGCCGCCGATCCCCGGCATTGCGGATGTGGCGACGCCATGATCAGCAGCTTTCCGCATTTTGGCATTTACGTCACCGACCTTACCTGTTCGACGCGTTTCTATGTCGAAGGATTGGGGTTTGAGGCACAGGAAGGCGGACGCACGGATGCGCCGGGGCCGCTGCTTGAAATGCCAGGCGCTACCATAGCCACGCAGTTCATCCACCATCCTCAGGGGTTGCGGATGGAATTATGGACGGTGGAAGGTCGCCCGCCTGCAGGCTGTGTCGACCCGCGCCCGGCCGACCTGCCTGGCCGCATTCATCTCTGCTTCGTGGTCGAGGATCTGGACCTAGTCGCATCACGCATCGCGGCTTTCGGCGGGGCGCGACTGGACGAGAGCCGCAGCGATCTTGGCTATGGCGAATTGATGTTCTGCGCCGACCCCGACGGAACACGCATCGAACTGGTGAAGATGACGGCAGGCTGGGCCGACTACGCGCAGGCATGACGGGCGGCCCGCGGGTTCGCACTGAACAGGAGTGAAAACATGAACGCAGATGCTGATCGCCGCGCTACCGCCTCCGCTGCAACTGCGGGTGGACGGCAGGCTCGGTTGATGGTGTTCCGGGCCTTCCTGGCGCAAAATGTCGCGGTAGGATGCGCCTTTGGCGGCTTTGGTATATCGGTCCTGCCCATGCAGGCGCAATTCGGCGCCAGTCGCGGCGTGGCGACGCTGGCGCTGGCGCTCGCCGTGCTGGTGATGGGGCTGGTCAGTCCGCTGGTAGGCACGTTGATCGGCCGGATCGGCTTGCGCTGGACGATGATCATCGGCGCATTGCTGTCCACCTGCGGCTATGCGCTGCTGGCGGTCGCACCCAGCATGACGGCGGTGTTGCTGCTCTATGCCCTGCCGATCGGCGTGGGGCTGGCGATGTTCGGCCCCTTTCCCGCGAGCATACTTGCCAGCAACTGGTATCCGAACAATCCGGGACCGGCGCTTGGCGTGGCGAATATGCCGGTCTTGGTCGCCGTTCTGCCGATGGTCGGGTTGGCGCTGATCCGCGATTATGGCCTGTCCGGCTTTTATCTGACGCTCGCCGGGCTGCACCTGCTGATGTTGCCGTTCATATTGGGGGTGTCGGATGGTCCCAGGGACAGGCAACATCCCCCCGCCGACAGCCACGGCCATGTGCCGCACGCCATGCTGCCCACCGGCGCGATCCTGCGTTACCCCGCCTTTTGGGCCATGTGTATCGGCGCGGGCTATTTGAACGCGGTCGGCATTACCGGCGTGTCGCATCTGGCGGCGTTCGCCGCCGAACGAGGCGTCGCCGGGAACGAAGCCGCCTTGCTGTTGTCGATCATGGGCGGGGCTGCGATCATCGGATCGCTGATCGTCGGCCTGCTGTGCGGACGGCTGGGCGCCGCGCGCACATTGGCGCTGATCGCTGCGGCGCTGTGCCTCAGCTGGTTCGTGCTGCAATCCACCACGCAATTCCCGCTCATGGCGGCGGCGGCCTTGTTGGTCGGGACCGCGAGCGTCGGTGTCTTTCCCGCGATCAACATGCTGGCGGGCCGCCTGTTCGGGCAGGATTCCCTGCCGCGCGTTGTCGGCCTGTTCGGGCTTTTCACCCTGCCGCTGACCTTTTGCCTGCCGCCGCTGGCGGGTGTGTTGCGTGACTCGGCCGGTGGTTATGGCCCGGTCGTGGCGATCATCGTCGGCGGGACGGCGCTGGCCGTCCTCGTTTTCCTGATGATGGGGCGCGGGACGGCCTATGTCAGCCCTGCGCGCCCGGCGTCCGCCGCCTGACACAGTTTCGATAAATAGGAAGGACCGATCATGGGCCGTTTGGAAGGCAAGGTCGCCATCGTCACCGGCGGCGCGCGGGGCATGGGGGCGGCGACCTGTCGCCTGTTCGTGGCGGAAGGCGCCAAGGTCGCGATCGCCGACCTGCTCGATGATGCGGGCGCTACGCTGGCGGCCGAACTGGGCGACGCGGCGCGCTTCTATCATCATGACGTGACCAGCGAAGCGGCGTGGGCCAGCCTGGTCGGCGCGGTGGAAGCGGATCTTGGCCCGATCGATATATTGGTCAACAATGCCGGTATCCTGCTGTTCCGCACCCTCCTGGAAACCACGCTGGCCGATTATGAAAAGGTGCTGAAGGTTAACCTCGTCGGCGAATTTCTGGGGATCAAGGCGGTCGCACCCGCCATGGTCGCACGGGGGAGGGGATCGATCGTCAACATATCCTCCGTCGATGGCATGAAGGGCGCAAATGGCCTGGCCGCCTATTCGTCCAGCAAATGGGGCGTGCGCGGCTTGACCCGGGTGGCTGCGCTGGAATTGGGTCACAAGGGCGTCCGGGTCAATTCGGTGCATCCCGGCGGCGTCGACACGGTCATGACCAATTATGACGGGCGCAGCCGCGATGCCGTCAGCGAACGTTTCGGCAATATCCCGCTGCAACGCGTCGGCGCGCCGGAGGAGGTGGCGAAAGCCACCTTGTTCCTGGCGAGCGACGACGCTTCCTATCTAGCCGGAGCCGAGATCGCGGTCGATGGCGGCATGTTGACCGGCCAATATTATGAAGGTTTTCCCGGTGCGCCGGGCGTTTCCTGATCGACAAGGAGAGACGCGATGATCCGCATCGATATTCCCGACGAAGACGCCGCCAATCCCTATGGCTATGCCGCGCGCGTCCATGGCGGCGCGATCATGGCCGCAGCCGATGGCTTTTCCAAAGCGGTCTATCAGCATAGCGCCCTGTCGCTGCGCGAATTTGAAGGCGCCCGGTCCCGCATCGCTCAGATCAACGGCTGTATCGTGTGCCAGCAATTTCGCGCGGCGCAGGACGCGCCGTCGATGTTCGCCGCGACGGGCGTGCGGCCCGATCATCTGATTTCCGACAATGGGCCGGCACCCGACGAGGCTTTCTATGCCGATGTCGCGCAATGGCGCGTGTCGCAGCAATTCAGCCCGCGCGAGCGCCTCGCCATAGAATTTGCCGAGCGCTTTGCGGAAGAACCGAAAGTCATCGCCGACGACGAGGATTTCTGGGCGCGCGCGCATGCGCAATTTTCAGACGCAGAGATTGTCGATCTGGCTCACAGCGTCGCGGCTTGGGTCGGCCTTGGACGGGTGGCGCATGTGCTGGGATTCGACAGCGTCTGCCTGCCCTTCACCCAGGCTGCGGAATAAGGAGGACGACGATGGCTGAAGGCAGACTGACCGGACGGGCCGCACTGATTACCGGTGCGGCGGATGGCATTGGGCAGGGCATGGCGATCCGCCTCGCGCGCGAGGGGGCGGCGGTGCTGGTGGTCGATTTCGATGCCGAAAAGGGCGCGGAAACGGTGGAGACGCTGCGGGCGCTTGGCGGGAAAGCGGATTTCTTCCGCGCTGACGTTACCCACAAGCCGGACGTGACCGGCGCGGTGGCCGCCTGCGTCGATCGTTTCGGCAGCGTCGATATCTTAGTGAATAATGCCTATCGCGGCACTGGCACAGGGAGGATCGAGAGCAAGTCGGACGATGTGTTCGCCGACGGCATGACCATGTGCCTTTACGCGGCGAAATGGGCGATGGAGGCTGCCTTCCCGCATATGCGCGCCAACCATTGGGGGCGGATCATCAACATCGCCTCGCTGAATGGCGTCAACGCCCATATGGGAACCGCGGAATATAATGTGGGGAAGGAAGCGCTGCGCGCCTATACACGTTCCGCCGCGCGCGAATGGGCGGGCTATGGCATATGCGCCAACATCATCTGTCCGGCGGCGGCGTCGGCCAGCTATCGCCGGTTTCAGGAAATGGCCCCCGATGTCGCGGCCGCGACGGCGGCGGCCAATCCGATGGGGCGGATGGGCGATCCAGAAGTCGACATTGGCGGCGTAGCTTTGTTCCTGGCCAGCGAGGACGCGCGTTACCTGACCGGCAACACGCTGTTCGTCGATGGTGGCGGCCATATCAATGGCGTGCCCTGGGTGCCGGACCTTGGCCCGGACAGCTGACCGATAGCTGATCGTCAGCCCAGATCGCTGGTTCCGGCATGCAATATGCCTGGGTCGCCGCTGTGCGCGGCCCAGATCGCATCGCGCCGGACGATGCGCCATCCTGCCGCGCGGCGTTCCCACTGATCGACATATTCGCCGTTGGAATCGAAGATCGGCCCGGCCGGATCGTCCACGCGCTGGTGGCGCGCCTGCACATAGGCGCGGCTGGTGGCGCGATCCCCGTCCAGATCGACCAATATGCTGCCGATCAGATGCTGCGTACCGCCGCAGCGGTCGAGGAAGCGGCGCATATTGTCGGTAAGCGCGGCCATGCCATGTTCGTCCTGCCCCGATCCATAGTCGAAGCAGATGTCATCAGCGAATACATCGCCCAGCCGATCCCATTGCTTATTGTCCAATATGCGGGCGAAGCGGGAGAGGCCACGCACGATCGCGCGCTCGTCCAGCAAGGCGGCGGCCGGATCGCGCGTTTCCGGCGGTCTGCTCGTTCGTTCTTCGACCACGAACATGCGCGTGGCGTTGCGGTCGAACAGATTTTCCTCATCCGCCGCAATCTGGCCCGCAATGTCCGGCTCGGCGGCGCGGGCGGTGAAGCGATCATAGGCGGCGCGGTCGGCGAAGCACAGTTCCGTCACGACATCGAAATCCAATGCCGCGCCCGGAAAGACGAAGGCGCCGTCGCGCTCCACATAGTTGCGGCGATATGCCAGAATATCGGGCAGCAGCCGCGCGATCAGCATAGCATGGCGCGTTTCATAATAGTCGATAAAGGCTTTGGGGGTGATGTCCGGTCGGCGGCGCAGCAGCGCTATGCATTTGAACATGGCATCCTCTCCATCCCAATGATCGAATATCGTCTTCGATAAAAAGGCCGGGATTGGCGTCCCGGCCTTTTCGCATCATTCGCCCCCGAACCGGTATTTCAGGCGCAGGCCATACATGCGCGGTTCGCCATAGAGCGACGCCTGGTACAACAGCCCGCCGGTCTGCTGATACACATTGCTGTTGCTGATCCGGTACAGCTTGTTCGTCGCGTTCGTCACGAACAGGCCCAGATCGACGCCGCTGCGCGCGACGTCCCGCCAGTCGAGCGACATGTTCAGCAGGCCGAAGGCTTCAAGCCGGGCGCCCGGCTGTTCGAACGGCATCGCCGTCGTGTCGGTATATTGCGACGCCGTATGGGAATAGTTGGCGAAGAAGTTCAGCTTGCCCATGTCGTCGCCGACGGGAATTTCCGCATTGACATGCAGGCTCCAGATATAGGGCGCGACATATTGGAAGGGCAGGCAGGCAAAGTCCGCCGTACCGCCCGGCCCGACACCGCCATTGCAATCGGCCTGACCGGTGGAACTGGTGAAGGTGAACTTCTTATATTTGGCGTCGGTGTGGCTGAAATTGCCGCCGATCTCCAGACCCTGGAACGGTTGCATCGATGCGTCCAGTTCCACGCCGCGGATGCGCGCATCTGCATTGAAGATCTGCGATCCACCTGCACCGGTCGTGGGATTGAAGTCGGCGCCTGCGCGCTGGATGTCCTTGAAATCGACATGATAGGCGACCGCATTGAAGCGGAACGGCACATTGGCGATCGAGAAGTCCGATTTGACGCCCGCTTCATAGGAGGTGACATATTCGGGCAGGAAGGTCCGCTTGAAATCATAGACGGCCAGTGCGTTGAGACCGCCCGCCTTATATCCGCGGCTGACTTTGCCGAACAGGAGGATACGGGGCGAGACCTTATAGTCCAATCCGACCGTCCAGGTCGGCGCGTTGGTCTTGAGACCGACGGTGAACGTGCAACGTTCGAACTGGTCCGCGATCGGCACGCCCCTTTCACCCGTCGCGCCGCAATTCACCGTACCTGGGGCGGTGGGATTGGGCTGAATATTGGTCGAGAAGCCCGTGATCTTGTCCCACGTGTGGCGATAGCCACCGGTCAGGCGCAACCCGTCCAGCGCAGGCGAAAGAAGCCCGAAGTCCAGCGTCGCCTGCGCATAGAGCGCCTTGGATTCCTGGGTCGATGCATAGCGCTGGGTCGAGGAATCGCAAAAGCCGGTAAAACTTGCGGGACAATAGAAGATCGATGCCCCCCCTTGCGTACCGGCGGGCTGCTGCTTGAAATAGAAGCCGCCTGCGGTGAAGCTGAGCAGCTTGTCGAACAGTTCGCCCTGAAGCTGAAGCTCCTCGGTGATCTGCTCGAAATTGTCGCGCGGCACTTCTTTGGAAGCGGTGTCGTTGAGATAGGTGACCGGCGTGCCGACCCCTGGCAAGGTGACCTGGCCCGGTGCCGGCAGGACGCCGGGATCGACATCATGCTGCTGAAGAACCGTCGCGTCGCTGTCGTAGCGATAGCGCAGCCGCATCCGTTGATAGCTGGCGATATTACGCAAGGTCAGCTGGTCGTTCAGCTCGAAATCGGTGGTGTTGCTGATGCCCCACGTCTCGGTTTCGGAAAATGTGTCGATGCTGAACGCCGTCTTGCGCGGCCCCAGTGCATTGGCCTGCGCGCTGGTGGCGCGATAAACGTCGCAGGACGCCGCGCCCGCCCCCGGTGCGTCGCTGCACAGGTTGATGGCTTTCAGGCCGTCGATGTTGAACTGACGATGGATCAGCCCCGCGCCATTGTTCCGCGACCGGCTGCCGTACAGCATCGTATAGTTTTCGATGGTTTCGGTCGGACGGAACAGTACGCCCAGTCGGCCGGTATACCAATGCTGATTGTCGCGATCCTTGTTCCAGACCACGTCCTGCGTATAGCCGTCGCGATCATTATAGGCGCCCGCGACCCGGACCATCAGCTTGTCGTCGACGATGGGGACGTTGAGCGCGCCTTCGATGATGCGCGCGTTGTAATTGCCGATCGTACCCTGGATCCAGCCGCCAAATTCATTCTTGGGCTTCTTGGGCGTCAGCAGAACCGCGCCGCCCGTCGTGTTACGGCCGAACAGCGTGCCCTGCGGACCGGCCAGCACCTGCATATTTTCCAGATCCAGGAAATTGCCGGGGCCGCCCTGCTGCGACAAGGTGATGGCCGATGGCAGCGGCACTTCGTTCATATAGGTGACGACGCCCGGCGACGCCTGGAACGTCGCGCCCTGGCCGCGCAGCGTGAAGGATTGCGCTTCGCGTGAACCTTGGCCGTTGGGACCGACCACCAGTGAGGGAACGCTGGCCTGCAGATCCTGCTCCTTGCCGATGCCCTGTTGTTGCAGACGATCCGCCGAAAGCGCGGTGATGGCCACCGGCACGTCCTGGTTGTTTTCCTGGCGGCGGTTGGCGGTGACGATGATGTCGGCGATGCCACCCTGCGCCGCCTGTTGCGGCTCGGCCTGGGCAAATGCGGACGGACTGGCGAGCAGGTTGCCCGCCACAAGGGCAGAGGCGCAAAGCAGCGTTCGGCGGCGTCGCCGTTTATCATAAGTCATCAAAACTCTCCCGTAACCAGGTTCCACAGGCGAACGGCGTCACCGCCGTCACCGGAAATCCTCTCCAATATTGATTATTATCTTATAGGGTGATGGCGCCGTTCAGGGGGCCATCCAATGCCCCCCGTTGACGTCGAGCGATGCGCCGCTGACGACACGGGAATAATCGGAAATCATCATCAACACCGCGCGGGCGCAGTCATCTTCCGGCGGAATGATGCCGATCGGAATATCCTTGGTGATGTCGGCGATCACATCGTCGCGATTCAATCCGCCATCGACCTGCGCCTGAATATGCGTTTCAACCGGCTCGCCATGGATCCACCCCATGCGGCAGGTATTGACGCGGATGCCGACGCGGCCAAGGTCGGTCGACATATATTTGCCGAGCGTATTGAGCGCGCCCTTGGAAACGGCATAGCCCATTTCCAGGCCGTATTCGCCACCGAAGGGGCGCACCGTGGCCATGGTGGAGACGTTCACCACCGCGCCGCCATCGCGCAGATAGGGGACGCAGGCGCGCGTCAGGCGCAACGCGCCCAGGCAATTGACATCGAACGCCTTGGCCATGTCGGCCGGATCGCTATTTTCTATGACGCTCCAGTCGCCATGATAATAGGCGCTGTTGATCAGGCCGTGGATACGGCCACCAAATTCGGCCGCCGTGCGTTCGGCCAGAGCAATGCACTGGGCCTCGTCCGACACGTCGCACGGCACGGCGATCGCCTTGCCGCCCTTGGCGATGATGTCGTCACGGACCGCTTCGATGAAAACTTGGTTGCGCGCTGCCAGAGCGACCGATGCGCCTTCGGCCGCGGCGATCCGCGCCAGCGCCTGACCCATGCCCGGGCCGACTCCGCTGATGATCGCGACCTTATCTTTCAGCAGCATTAGCGTCTCTCCTCGCTCTTCCGACTTACGCCAGCGCACCTCTGCAATGGCCGCAGCTTCATCGGTCCGTTCGTCGCTTCCAGATGGAAGCGTCATCTTTCAGGGAGAGATGCTCCACTACGCCTTGTTATCTATGTAGCGCGCGAGCCACGCCTTGCAGCGCTGCCTCTCCGGTAATTGGCTGATAGGGTAATGGTTTAGCGATGGCAATACGCTAAACTATGCCAATTCTTATTTGTTGTCGTTAAACGCGTAGTCGATTGCCATATTGTTACGCATGCGTGCGGTTAAGGAAAGCAAGGATGCGCTCATCTGATAGGCCAAGCCCGCGGGCGCAAAACAGGATCGCGTCGCGTCGCACCTTTTGATCATCGTCATCATAGGGAATGGCCGTGCGTGCGTGGCAGCGGGCCATCAGCATCATCGTGCCGACATGTTCCAGAAAGGCAGAGATGTTTGTTGGGGACAACAGCGTGCCGGTAATGGCGCCCTCCGCCTGCGCGGCCAGCAGCGCCTTCTCCAATCCCGGCCGGGAGAGGCGCAAGGCGCGACGATAGATGAGGCGCGCATAGCCGCCGTCACCGACCAAACTGCCCACGACCATGCGCATGCCTTCCGCATTGCCCGCTTCCGGCCCCAGCATCGCATGTTCCACCAGTCGACGAACGATCTCCAGCAGACCTTCCGTGCTGGCCTCGACGGCGCCCAAGGACCGAAAGGTCGCATCCTGATCGGCGATCACGTCGCGCAAAACCGCGCGATATATCTGCGTCTTGCTGCTGAAATGGCGAAAGATGAGGGCTTCCGAAACGCCTGCGGCCTGGGCGATCTGTTGCGTCCTTGCGCCCTCCAAGCCATATCGCGCGAACACGGCCTTGGCGCCGACGATGATGGAAGCGCGGCGACCGGCGCTGGAAAGGCGAGGGGCGGGCATTGAAGGGGTGCGAACTCCTGAAAGCAAGGCAGGCGGGCTGGGGCCGCGCATTGGTCATCCGGCTTTACGCACGCGTCGCAGGGGAGGCAAGCGCAGCGCCTGATGGCGCGGTGAGGCTGCCGGGCATCAGGCGCTGGGACGGATCAGTCTGTCAGTATCGCGACATCGTCCGGCCCCCAATAGGCTTTCAGGCTGGTGATCCGGCCTTGTTCGTCGAAGGTGCACACGTCCAGCGACCGGATCAGCATGCGCGGGCCATCTGGCGGCTGAAATGTCACGTCGAACATCAACGCAGCAGCATTGGCATGGGAACCCCGAATGGGCGCGACAGGACGAATCTGTGTACCGAATGCCACCGTGTCGTCGAACCAGGCCTTGATCGCATCGCCGCTTTTGATCGGCGATCCGACCGGATCCTCAATCGTCGCATCCGGCGCGAACAGGGCAAGGATGCCGTCCTTGTCACCGCGATTGATTCGCGTAACATAGGCTTCCAGCGCGGCGCGCATATCGGATTGGCTTGGCGCGATCTGTATAGTCGGTTGTTGCATTGCGATCCGCTCGATAATTGAAGATATCCCGTAAATGACGCGCATTTAACATATGATCTTGCTCAACCAACATATATTTGCGTAGATTGCAGTCGGTTTCGCGGACCAACCGGTGCGGCTAAGGCTGGCATAGGGTCCGCCTTCATGCTACTATGTCGCGGTAAGCGAGAGGATGATATCATGGCAAAGTCTGCGGACTATCGTCTGGGCGAGTTCGAATTTCCCCGTGGCTGGTTCATGGTGGGTGAAAGTGCGGAAGCGACGATGACGCCCCGCGCGATGCGGTATTTTGGCCAGGATCTGGTGATCTATCGCGGCGAAAGCGGCGCACCCTATATCGTGGAAGCCTATTGCCCGCACATGGGCGCGCATCTGGCGAAGAACACCACCTCCTATATCGTGCGCGATGGCGAACAGGTGCAGGGCGAATCGATCCGCTGCCCCTTCCATGGCTGGCAATATGGGCCGGACGGCGCGTGCAAGAATATTCCCTATTCGGATTTCGTGCCCAAGGCCGCGAAGCTCAAGACATTCCCGGCGGTCGAGCGGGCCGGCACCATCTGGATGTGGTATGATCCCGAAGGGCTGGAACCCAATTTCGATCTGCCCGACTTCGGCGGCCATTATGACGCCCCCGGTTGGGTGAATTGGAAGATCGACTATATGGGCGATCTTGATATCCATCCGATCGAAGTGGTCGACAATATGGCCGATTACGGCCATTTCGTACCGATCCATGGGGCTAAGGATTTCGTATATTTCGCCAATGAGTTCAAGGATCATACCGTCCATCAATATTATGCGGCGGGTCACCGGACCCTGACGCTCAATCCGGAAGACGTGTTGACGCTCGACACCTGGTACACCGGCCCGTCGATCCTGCAATCGGAGATGGAGGGTACGTTCGATTCCTTCATCATGATCACCCATACCCCGATCGAAGATGGCAAGATCCGGGTGTGGCACGGGCTGATGGTGCAGGTGAATGACGGCACCGCGCCGATCACGGACGATCTGCGCGCCGCCGCCTTGCAATATCAGGAAGGCAGCCGCCTCGCCTTCGCGCAGGATGTGGAAATCTGGCAGAATAAGCGGGCCTGCATCAACCCGATGGTTGTCCCCAATGACGGTCCCTATGGCAAGGTCCGTATCTGGTACAAGCAATTCTACAATAGCCGGGACAAGGCGCCGGACATGCACAAGCGGACGAACGGCTTGCATGTGACCTATGACAAGCGGGACAGCAGCGCCGCCGCCTGAAGGAGATAAGGATATGGCGAGCAATGAACGTCCGGTGGCGATCGTCACCGGCGCCAGCCGCGGTGCGGGCCGTGGAATTGCGGTGGCACTGGGCGAAAGGGGCTATCGCGTCTATGTGACGGGCCGGACGATCCGGGACGGCGACGCGGCCTTGCCCGGCACCATTGGGTCCACCGCCGCGCAGGTCGATGCGGCTGGCGGAGAGGGGCTGGCGGTGCAGGTCGATCATGGCGACGATGCCGCCATCGCCGCGCTGTTCGAGCGCGTGCGCGACGAAAGCGGACGGCTCGACATCCTGGTCAATAATGTCACCGCGCTGCATGACGATCTGGTGAAGCCCGGCCCCTTCTGGGAGAAATCCACCGGCCTGGTCGACATTCTCGGCGTCGGCCTGCGTTCGCATTATCTGGCAAGCTGGCATGGCGCACGTTTGATGGTGCCCGCGGGCAGCGGCCTTATCGCCTTCACCTCCTCCTTCGGATCGGTCTGCTACATGCATGGCGCGGCCTATGGCGCGCAAAAGGCGGGCGTAGACAAGTTCGCGGCCGACATGGGCGTCGATTTCCGCGGCACCGGCGTGACCGCCGTCGCCCTATGGATGGGACCGTTGCTGACCGAGCGCAGCGCCCAGACGCTGGCCGATCATCCCGAACAATATGAAAAGTTCATGGCCGATGCGGAAACGCCCGAGTTCAACGGCCGAGTGATCGCAGCGATCCATGACGATCCCCAGCGCGACGAGCTTAACGGCCAGACGCTGATCGCTGCCGAAGTCGCGCAGCGCTACGGCATTACCGAAGCGGGCGGACGGACGCCGCCATCCTATCGCGCCATGCTGGGTGAACCGCGCATTCCCCATCCTGCGATCGTCGCCTGATTATGAACGACGGGACCGACGGCAAATCTGCTGCTGTCGGCCCGGCCTTCTGTCTCGACCATCTGTCGCTGGGCGATCTGGATGTCTTGACCCTGGTCGATGTGGCCGCGGCCGCCGGTTTCGCGGCGGTCAGCCCCTTCGTCACGCCTGTCCCGATCAGCCCCACGCCCGATCTGCTGACGGATGGCGCGGCCCGGACGGCGGTGCTGCGCGCGCTGCGGGACAATGGCTTGGGCGTAGGTATCGTGGAGCCGTTCATGCTGGACGCGCGGCCCGACTGGTCTTTGCTGGAACGCAGCGCGGGCCTGGCGGCGGAATTGGGCGGCACGGTAAACCTGCTGGGCATGGACGAAAATCCCGCGCGCCTGCTCGACGCCCTTGGCCGCATGATCGCCATCTGCCGTGCGACCGGGGTGCCCGTAATCCTGGAACCCTATCCCCTGTCAGCGATCCGCTCGCCCGCTCAGGCGTTGGCTATTGCGGCGCAGTTGGGGGCTGATGTTGGCCTATGCATCGACAGCCTGCATGTCATGAGATCCGGCGGGAACTGGGCCGACGTCGCTGCATTGCCGCCTGATCGCATCCGCCATGTCCAGTTGAACGACGGTCCGCTGGCGCCACCTGCCGACCGGGTCGAGGAGGCCGTGTTCGACCGTCTGCTGCCGGGGGAGGGGGCGTTTGACCTTCGCGCCTTGCTGCCGCTGATCCCCGCACAGGCGACCATCGCCGTCGAAGTGCCCTCGCGGAAACTGGCGGGACAAGTGCCCCATGCCCGCGCCGCGCGCCTGATGCAGGCGATGCGCGACCTTTACGCTGATAGCGGCGATTGAAGGATCGGACGGCCAAGGGGCACCTGCCGCCCGCCCTTTGTCGCATCATTCCGCCACCAGCGCTTCCGGCACCCATGGCGGCAATGGTTAATACGTCAGAACAGCCTGACGAAAGCCGCGTCACCGGTCTGACGGTCCTTCAAAGCCATCCGGGCCGATGTCGAACGCCGCCTGACGCTTGATATCAGCCCAAATGATAGATCAGCGGCGATAGGCCAGGGTGATGCTGTAGCGGCGTGGCGGCGAATAATAGGCTTCGGTAAAGCCGAAGCTGGTCGATGCGTCATACCCCGCCGTGATGATGCGACGATCGGTGATATTGTCGACGCCCGCCCGCACCGACAGGCCGCTGTCCGCAAAGCGCAGTTCCGCGCTTGCGTTGAGGATGGCATGATCGGGCTGCCGCAACAGCGGCGTGTTTTCCGCGTCGACATAGACCTCGCTCTTATAGGCCACGTCAAGGCGGAAGACACCCTCTATCGCCTCGCTCAGCGGTGCCTGATAGACGGCGCTGGCATTGGCGGTGATGTCGGGCGCCTGCTTCAGCTTCCGGTTGCTCACATCGGTCGGCACACCGTTGATGACCGACACATAGTTCAGATATTTGGCGTCCAGCAGACCGAATGCGCCGGTCAGGGTGAAGCGGGGTGACACGTGGAAATTGCCCTCCAGTTCCAGCCCCTGGATGCGCGATCGTCCGACATTTTCGTTGCGAACCACGATCAGGCCGGTGGATGGACTGACCGTCGAAACCAATATCTGCTGGTCCCGATATTCGTTGCGGAATACGGCAAGGTTGATCGTCGCGATCCGGCCGAAGCCTGCCTTGATGCCCGCTTCATAGGCGGTCAGATGTTCGGGATCATAGGAGCCGATCTCTTCCAGCGATGTCGGCCGCCCGTTGAACCCGCCTGACCGGAAGCCCTTGGAAAAGGACGCATAGGTCATCAGGTTGGGCCGCATCTTGTAGGACAGCGACGCGCGCGGCGTGAAGGCGTCCCAGCTCTTTTCCAGTGTGTAGCTGGGCGTCCCGGCCAGCAAAGGCTCGCCTGCATAGACCCGCATGGCGGACTGGGAAAATTTCTTCTTTTCCCAGGTATAACGCGCTCCCAGTTCCAGCGACAGGCCGTCCACCAGTTCATAATTACCATTGGCGAACAGCGCCAGATTGTCCGTGCGCTGCCGGTTGCGGAAATCGATATTGAAGTCGAGCGAGGAAGCGGGGATGAAAATGCCCGGCCCTACCGGAAATTGCTCCAGCCCCGCCGCGACCAGCGCGGGATAAAGGCCATCCGCCACGATCAGCCTGGTATTGTCGCGCGTCTTCTCGCGATAGGCGAACGCGCCCAGCAGCAACGTCCCGCGCCCGCCCAGGTCCAGCGCCAGTTGCAGCTCCTGGCTGATCTGCCGCGCCCGTTCGTCATGGATGTCGCCTGCATAATTGACGGCGGAGGACGCATCCCCGTCGCGACCGAACAGAGCATCGACCATGCGATAGGCGGTGATCGACTTCAGCGTCGCACGGCCCAGATCAGCAGTCAGCGTCAGCGACGTGTTGAAGGCGTCAGTCTCGTCCTTGTTCAGCGCTGCCGTACTGTCCGTGCGGTCGATATCGCCCGGCACCGTGCAGCAGGGGGCCAGGAAGGTCGATTGCAAAGTCGAAAAGAAGGTCGGGGTAAAGGCGATCATGCTGTGCGGTGCGCTGTGCTGGCGGCGGCGCAGGCCGTCCGCCTGCAACACGGCGTCCAGTCCGCCGCCGTCATAATGCAGCGCCATCTTGCCCGCTACGACATTGCGATTGCCCAGATTCTTGCCGGACGGAATTTTCTGCCATCCCTCGCCAAATTCGCCCAGCGCCGCGACCCCCAGCGACCAGCGGTCGGACAGCGGTGTTTCGACATAGGCGCGGCCCCGCACCGTGTTGAACGAACCGTAGCGCAGGTCCGCCTCGATCTTTTGCTGCTGGCCCGGCACGGCGGATACGATGTTGATCGCGCCGCCGACGGTATTCTTCCCGAACAGCGTGCCCTGCGGCCCGCGCAGCACTTCGATGCGGTCGATGCCCAGCAGTTCGGTGGTGGCGCCGAAGGTACGGGCGACATAGACGCCGTCGATATAGACGCCGACCGCCGGATCGGACGTGATGATATAGTCGTTTTCGCCGACGCCCCGGATGAAGGGGGCGATTCCGCCGCTATTGCCGCCCTGGCCGGGGGTGAACTGGATATTGGGCGCGATCTGGCTGATCTGGGTCACATTGTCGAGGCCGCGGCTGTCGAGCGCGTCGGCGTTGACCGCACTGACCGCGATCGGCACATCCTGCAACCGTTCCTCCCGGCGGCGGGCGGTAACGACGATGTCGCTGCCATCGGACAGGGCTGGCCCCGGTCCTGTCTGGGCAAGCGAAACGGCGGGCGCGGCCAATATCGCAAATGATGTGATAGCCAATGGCAAACGGGACATGAAATTTCCCCCCTATTTCTATTTATGATTGGTCGTATCGATCGGCACCCCTTGCCGATCATGCCGCCCGATTCAGGCGGCTTCCCATTCGATCAGATGACTGATGTCGCTGCGCTCTTCCGGCTTTCGCCCTGTGGTCGCCAAATGGCGGCAGGTAATGTCCGCGTCGGGACTGAGCGGGCGGATCATTTCGAACACGCGATCATATTCGGTGCGGGCGATTTTCCACACGCCCTGTTCGCGCCGATACTGGTCGCGATAGATGGCGCTGCCGGTCGTATGGGTCCGGTGCTGCATGTTGATGAATATGTCTTCCAGATACCATATCCCCTCGGCCGTGTCCTCGCCGGTCAGGGTGATTTCGGGCATATGACCATGATGCATCGCCACCGCGTCGGAATGAAAGCTGTTGGCCAGGAATTCCAGCATGTCGTCGCGCCCGTTCAGCCGAACGCGATAGGTGCCGCCCCGATAATCCACCCCGATATCGTCGGTGAACAGACCGGCGAGCAATGCCATGTCTGCGGTATCGATGCCCCGAAAGTAGCGGTGCTTGAGCGTACGGATATCCTCCAGGTCACTCAACTGTTGCAGGGTATAGCCCATATGCCTCTCCTATGATAACGCAATCTAGCGCTTATAAGATAATATATACCCAATATGCGTACTAATCCATAGCAGTTGCCACCTTTTTAACTGGTCACGTTGGGATCGGATCGGGTAAGCGCCTTGCCGACATCGACGCCCTGGGGCACGATAGGGACAAATCAGCAAGCCAATGCGCTTGGCATCCAGCAGGAAAGGATAGGGGATTGGACGTAACGGGTCTGGGCAAGGTCGCCATAGTCACCGGCGGGACACGGGGCATCGGCGCGGCGATCGTGCGCCGCCTGCTGATGGAAGGCTATGTGGTGGCGACTTGCGGCCGCACGCCGCCGGAACAGCCGATCGAAATCGACGGGCGGACGGCTGCGTTCGATGCCTGCGATATTCGCGATCCCGCCGCCGTCGCGCTATGGATCGAAACGCTGGTCGCGCGTCACGGCCGTATCGATCTGGTCGTCAACAATGCCGGTGGCTCGCCCCAGGCGGATGCCGCCACCGCCAGCCCGCGCTTTTCCGAACGCATCCTGCAACTCAACCTGCTAGCGCCGCTTCATGTGGCGCAGGCCGCCTATCCGCACCTTAAGGTCGTGGGTGGCTCGATCGTCAATATCGCCAGCGTGTCTGGCGCGCGGCCGTCGCCCGACACCGCCATCTATGGCGCGGCCAAGGCCGGGCTGCTCAGCCTGACCACCAGCCTGGCGCAGGAATGGGGGCCGCACGTGCGGGTCAACGCCATCATCGTGGGCCTTATCGAAACGGAAACGGCAGAAATGACCTATGGCAGCGCGGCGGCGCAGGACCGTATCGCCGCGTCCCTGCCCCTGGGCCGCATGGGCAAGGGCAGCGACATCGCCGATGCCGTCACTTTCCTAGCCTCCCCCGCCGCCGCCTATATCAGCGGCGCGCGGCTGGAAGTGCATGGCGGCGGCGAGCGTCCGCTGTTCCTGGAAATCGTCAAGCAGGAAGCGGCAAGCTATAAATCAAACGGCGGTGGCGGGACATGACGCCCGCCACCGCCCAAAGGCTCAGGCGTCCAGCAACGCCCGGGTCTGCTCGTTGAGCGTAGGCGCGGCCTGTTCCTGGAAGAAGGCGATGCGCCCGGCCAACGATTGGTCGGTCATGTCCGGCTGGCTGGATATCCAGAATTTGCGCGCCGCCATTCCTTCGACGAAGGTCCGGCAACCTTCGTCCAGGTCCATGCCGTAATTGGCCATCATATGCGCCATTGTGGCGCGATGCGCGGCGGCGCTTTCCGGTTCGCCCTTGCCCGCTTCGGCGTCGAAGATGCTGGTCTTGAGCATGCCGGGGATGATCGAACAGACGTTGATCGGCGCCTTGGCGTGCTGCATCTCCAGATAAAGGCATTCGCTGAACGACTGGATGGCGTGCTTGCTCATGATATAGGCGGTCTGGGTCGGCATGATGCCGAAGGAGCCGATGGAGGCAAGATTGCCGATCCATGCTTCCTGTCCCACGCGCAACATGTGCGGCACGAATGCCCGCACGCCATGAACCACGCCATGGATGTTGACGTTCAGCGTCGTTTCCCAGCGCGCGGTGGGAATTTCCCAGACATAGCCGATCGTCTCGATCCCGGCATTGTTGACGAGCAGGCGGACCGACCCATGGCGGTCGAACACATCCTGCGCCAGGGCGTCCATCGCCTCGGGCTTCGACACATCGACCTGGATCGCCTCCGCCTTGCCGCCCGCCGCGACGATTTCCGCCGCCACCTTGTCCGCCTTGACCTTGTCGATGTCGGTGACGACGACGGTCATGCCGATCTGGCCGCAGCGACGGGCCAGCCCCATACCGATACCTGCCCCCGCCCCGGTGATGACGGCGACGCCGCCCGAAAAAACCGTCTCTTCTTCAGTCATATATTCTCTCCGCAATCGGGACGCAGGGTGATCAGATCGACGTCAGCGATGCTGGCGCGGCTGGCAGATAATGATGATAATAGCCCGTTCCCCAGCCGCCATCGACCGAAAGTTCAGCGCCGCAGACATAGCTGGCCTCGTCCGAGCAGAGGAACAGGCTGGCGGCGGCAATCTCTTCCGGCTCGCCGATGCGCTGGAGCGGCACCCGCTCATAGCCGACATTCATCGCCGCGCCTTCCAGCGCCTGCGGATTGCCCATGCTGGTATTGACGCCGCCGGGATGCACGCTGTTCACCCGCACGCCCTGATGGCCGAATTCCATCGCGGCGGACTTGGTCAACCCACGCACCGCCCATTTGGAGCTGCTGTAGAGCGACAGCGAATTGACGCCGCGCATCCCGTCCACCGACGAAATGTTGACGATCGCCCCGCGCCCGGCTGCACACATCACGCCGCCGACATGTTTGAGGCCCAGCATCGCGCCCTTGACATTGATCCCCAGCACCCGGTCGATCTGCTCGACGGTCAGGGTCGTGATCGGTCCGAAGGCGACGACGGCAGCATTGTTGACGAGGGCGTCGATCCGCCCATGGCGCGCCATGACCGCCTCCACCAATGCGGACCATCCGCCTTCGTCCGATACGTCGAGCCGCTGGAACATGGCGTCGCCGCCTAGCTCGGCGGCCAACCCCTTGCCCTCATCCTCCAGCAGGTCGGCGATGACAACCTTCGCGCCTTCCCGGGCGAACAGGCGCACCGTTGCTTCGCCCATGCCACGCGCGCCACCGGTGATGATGGCGACCTTGTCCTGCAACCGTCCGGTCATGTTACTTCCTTTTGCTATATTGAATGAAGGCTATGAACGCACCTTGCGGCATCGCCCCCTGACTATTCTGTATCGATATGCCGCGCGACTATGCGTTCAGGATCAGGTCGGTCGCCTTTTCCGCCACCATCATCGTGGGGACATTGGTGTTGCCGCCAGGCACCCGGGGCATGACCGATGCGTCCACGACCCGCAAAGCGGCGATGCCGCGCACCCGCAATTGCGGATCGACCACCGCCATCGGATCATGCCCCATGCGGCAGGTGCCGACGGCGTGGATATCCGACGTCGCGGTTTCGCGCAGATAGGCGTCCAGTTCGTCGTCCGACTGGATATGCGCGCCGGGCGCCAGTTCTTCACCGCGGAAGGGGTCGAAGGGGCTTTGCGCGAAGATGGTGCGCACCGCCCGGATCGCCGCCCGGCCCATCGCCATATCATTGCCGGTTGACAGGATATTGGGGTCGATGGACAGCGGCGCGGCCGGACCGGCCCCCGTCAGCTTGATTTCGCCTACGCTCTCCGGATTGAGCAGGTCGATATGGGCGAAATAGCCATGGTCCATGATCAGTTTACGCCCCATCGCTTCATAAAGCGCCATGGCGAAATGGACCTTCACGTCAGGACTGTCAGCGCCCGGCATGGTTTTGAGATAAGCGCCGATCTCGGCGGGCGGCTGCGCCAGCGGCCCTTTGCGGAACAGCAGGAAATTGGCGACCGCCTTGGCCGCGACCATCGGGTGGAACACGTTGAACAGCGACACCGGCTGGGTACAATATTGCTTCACGCTGATCGCCACATGGTCGCGATAATTTTGCCCCACGCCGGGCAGATGATGGACCAGCGGCACGCCGACCTCGCCCAGATGGTTACCGGGGCCGATGCCCGACTGCATCAATATGCCTGGCGAATGGATGGCGCCTGCGGACAGGATCACTTCGCGCGTCGCGTTGGCCTGTTCGACCTGCCCGCCACGCCGCCAAGCGACGCCAGTGGCGCGCCCGTCCTTGACGATGATCCGCTCGACATGGGCATTGGTGACCACGCGCAGATTGGGTCGCTTGCGTGCAGGTGTCAGATAGGCGCGCGCCGCGCTCCAACGCCGCCCGGCCGATGCGGTGACGTCGGCAGGCACCACGCCTTCGCGCGTCGATCCGCTGGGATCGTCATTATATGGGATGCCAGCGGCCATGGCGGCATCGCGAAAGGCCTTAGCCAGCGGATTGGTGATGCCGGGCCGGGTCACCAGCACCGGACCGCCGCGCCCATGATAGGCTTCCTCGCCGCCCGGCTGAAAATCCTCCAGCTTCTTGAAATAGGGCAGGACGTCGTCATAGCTCCACCCCTCATTCCCCAACTGCCGCCAGCCGTCATAGTCGGCGGCGGTGCCGCGATCATAGACCATGCCGTTGATCGAAGAGGATCCGCCCAGCACCTTGCCGCGCGGCGTGTACATCTGCCGCCCCTGCGCATGGGCTTGGGGCACGCTGACATGCATCCACTGGAACATCCCGCGATACATGATCGGCAGCAGCCCGCCGGGCGCATGAATGAAGATGCTCCTGTCCTTGCCGCCCGCTTCGATCAGCAGCACCCGGTTGCGGGAATCTTCCGACAATCGGCCCGCCATGACGCATCCGGCCGATCCGCCGCCGATGATGATGAAGTCGAAACTGTCCGCCATTATCTCTCCCGGCAGCGCCTGTGCGACCGCTTTTGTGCGCACTGAATCATCCAACAGGGTACGCAGGTCAAGACGCTTGAACGATTTTCATGCGAATAAGGCGTGATCTTCGATAGATTTTCCTTATCCTCTTCGGGGACAAGAATTGTTGAGGAGAAGCCGATGTCCGTCGAAAGCCCAGTGGCCGCGCGCCACGATCCGTTCGCACTCTATGATCCTGCCATATTGGTCGCGTCCGATCCAATCGAGATCGACGCGCCAGCTATGGTCGTCTGGAATATCCTGACCGATATGCCGCGTTATGGCGAATGGAACCCCTTTTGCGTCTGGGCGCAATCGACGCTCGAAATGGGCGCGCCGGTCTATATGCGGCTGGTCAACTATGCCAATCCGGGCGCGCTGGCGCCCAATTGCGAATATGTCTGCGCGTTTGAGCCGGGGCGGCTCTTGTCCTGGGAACTGCCGGACAGCGAAGCCTGGCCCTATCCCGCCCGGCGCGACCAGATGATCGAGGAACTGGGGCCGGAAAAATGCCGCTACCAGTCGACCGACGCTTTTACCGGACCCAATGGCATCCATGTCATGCGCTTTTGCGGCCCCTGGGTAACGCGCGCGTTCAATGATTCGGCCAAGGCGCTCAAGGCGCGCGCAGAGGCCATGCACCGGGGCGAGTGAGCGATGGGGCAGGCGCCGACGATCCGATCGCGGTGCCTGTCTCGCCTGCCAGACTTCCCGAACCCGCCTTTTTCGGCCGTCTGGACATCGCACCTGCCTGAACAGCGCGCAAGGAGGATGGGTGAGGGTCACATTACGCCAGATCGCCGTGTTCGAAGCGGTGGCACGCATCGGCAGCATTGCCGGGGCGGCCGACGACATCAACCTCAGCCCGTCGGCGACCAGCATGTCGCTCAAGGATCTGGAAACCCATCTGGGCGTCCAGCTTTTTGCCCGATCGGGTCGCCGGATGCTCTTGTCCGATCAGGGGCGGCCGATGCTGGAAATGGCGCGCGCCATATTGGTGCAGGTTCAGGATATGGAGGCGCTGTCGCTGCCGGAGGAAGTGCGCGGGCGACTGCGCATCGGCGCGGTCGCGCCGGTGGGCAATTACGTCCTCCCGGACCTGTGCGCCGCCTTCATGCACCGCCACCCCGGCGTGCGGATCGAAATGCGGATCATGCCCTCGCACGATGTGATGGAGGGGGTCCGCAACATGGCGCTCGACATCGGTTTTGTCAGCGCACCAGTAAATTCCAGCTATTTGAACGCGCAGCCCTGGCGTCGCGATCGGCTCGTCATCTGCGTAGCGCCGGGCCACCGTCTGGCGGGCGCGGGCGCCGTACCCCTCGCCGATTTGGCGGGAGAGGCATGGGTGCTGGAAAAGACATTATCCAGCGAACGCATCGCTTTCACGGTCGAAGCTCTCAAATATTTCAACTCGATGAATGTCGCGCTGGAGGCCGACAGTGTCGAGGCGATCAAGCGGATCGTGCGCCAGAGCGACATGCTCGCCTGCCTGTCGCGCCTGACGGTGGAGGAGGACGTGTCGCGCGGCGAACTGGTGGCCCTGGATGTCCCGGAACTGCGCTTCACCCATATCCTCAGTCTGGTCAGCCGCCGTGACACGCCAATGCCCCAGGCCTGTCGCGCGTTCCACGACTTTGCCCGGCGCTCGGTCGAGCAGAACGACAGGCAGGACAGGGTCTGAACCGACCAAGATCCGGCCGATGCATCAGTTTTACTGAGCATCGGCATCCGAAATTCGAAATGGTAGCATGACTCGCCAGCGCCTAATCAGGCGGGGCGGCCCCGGCCGCAGCGGCGGAGAGTGATGTGAAAGCTATGATATGCGGCGCGTTCGCGCCGGTGGATGCATTATATCTGGGCGATTTTCCAGCGCCGCAAGCGGGGCCGGGCGAGGTCGTGATCGATGTCGTGGCCGCGGGCGTCAACTATCCCGACGTCCTGATTGTCCAAGGCAAATATCAGACCAAGCCGCCGCTCCCCTTCGTTCCGGGCAGCGAGGCGTCAGGCCATATTGCCGCGCTGGGTGACGGGGTGGAAGGCTTTGCAGTGGGCGACCGGGTCATCGCCTTCACCGGAAGCGGCGCCTTTGCCCGCCAGGTTCAGGTGCCAGCGACGCAGGTCTGGCCGGTGCCCGATGGCGTCGATCTGGAGATCGCAGCGGGCATCGCCATCACCTATGGCACATCCTATCATGCGCTCAAGGACCGGGCGGCGCTGCAACCGGGCGAAACGCTGCTGGTGCTGGGCGCGGGTGGCGGCGTCGGCCTGACCGCCGTGGAACTGGGCAAGCATATGGGCGCGCGCGTCATCGCTGCCGCCTCCAGCCCGGAAAAACTGGCGCTCGCGCAGGCGCAGGGTGCCGACGAACTGATCGATTATGCGCGCGATGATCTGCGCGAACGGATCAAGGCGCTGACCGGCGGCAAAGGCGTCGATGTCGTCTATGATCCGGTCGGCGGGCCGACCAGCATCCTGGGCGTCCGCTCGCTTGCATGGGGCGGGCGGCATCTGGTCGTCGGCTTTGCAGGCGGGGAGATACCCGCCATCCCCGCCAACCTCCTGCTGCTCAAGAGCGCCGCGGCGCTCGGCATACTCTGGGGCAACAGCGTGCGCGCCGACCCGGTCCGTCAGGGCGCCAATATGCGGCAGATACTCGACTGGCTGGCGCAGGGTGCGCTCAAGCCGGTCATCGACGCCCGCTTCACCCTGTCCGACACGGTGGCCGCGCTCCAGCATCTCGAACGGCGCAAGGTGAAGGGCAAAGTGCTGCTCACCCTCGGCCGCGAATCCTGAACAGGGAAAGATCAGCATGTCCGATACAGTCAGCTTCCACGTCCACGGCGCGATCGCCGAAGCGGTAATCGACAATCCACCGGTCAACGCGACCTCCGCCAGCGTGCGCCAAGGCCTTGCCGAAGCGATCCGGCGGACCGAGACAGACCCGCAAATCGCCGCCCTTGTCATTCGTTGCGAGAACGAAACATTTATCGCCGGGGCCGACATCAAGGAATTTGGCCAGCCGATGGCCGAACCGCTTCTCCCCGCCGTCATCGCGCAGATGGACGCCGCGACCAAGCCGATCGTCGCGGCGCTCCACGGTACGGTGCTGGGCGGCGGGTTCGAAGTGGCGCTGGCCTGCCATTATCGTATCGCCGTGCCGGACGCGATGTTCGGCTTTCCGGAGGTCAAGCTCGGCATCGTGCCGGGTGCCGGGGGCACCCAGCGCACGCCGCGTCTGGCGGGCCTGGAGACCGCGATCCGGCTGACGACGCAGGGCGGCCGGATCGATGCTGGCGAAGCGCTGGCCCATGGCCTGATCGACGCGATCGCGGACAGCGGCGACCTTCCTGCCGCTGCGCGCGCCTATGCGGAAAAACTGGTGGCGGAGGGTAAAGGGCCGCGCAGCGCTGGCGCTTTGCCGATGCCCGCGGACGATCCCGACTTGTTCGCACAACTGTCCAACTCGCTGTCCAAAAAAATGCGCGGGCAGACGGCACCGTTGAAAATCCTGGAAGCGATCCGGCTGGGTTACACGCTGGATTTCGACACGGCGCTGGCACGCGAACTGGATTTGTGCCGCGAAAGCATCGCCGGACCGCAGTCGAAAGCGCTGCGCCACATATTCGCCGCTGAACGCGCCGTCGCCCGCATCCCCGGCCTGCCTGCCGATATGCCCGTACGTCCGGTCGATCGCGTCGGCGTCATCGGCCTGGGTGTCATGGGGCGCGGGATCGTCATGGCGGTCGCGAGCGCGGGCCTCCCCGTCATCGCGATCGGCCTCGATCAAACTCACATCGATGCCGCGATGAAAGCGATCGGCAAGCTATGGTCTGCTTCCGTCGCCAAGGGTAGCCTGACCCAGGCGGCGATGGACAAGCGCCTGGCGCTCATCACCACCAGCGACGACCCGCGCGACCTCATCACCACCCAGTTGGTCATAGAGGCGGTGACGGAGGAGTTGGACACCAAGAAGGATGTATTCGCCACGCTGGGTCGGGTGACTCAACCCGGCACGATCCTCGCCTCCAACACCAGCTTCCTCGACATCGACGCGCTGGCCGAGGCGTCGGGGCGGCCGGAGGATGTGTGCGGGATGCATTTCTTCAACCCCGCTCATGTCATGCGCCTGCTGGAAGATGTCCGCGCGGCCAGGACAGAGCCGGATGTCGTCGCGACGATTATGGGACTGGGCAAGCGGATCGGGAAACTGCCTGTGCTGTCGGGCGTATGCGATGGCTTCATCGTCAACCGGATGCTGTCCAAACGTTCGCGCGAAGCCTTTTTCCTGGTGGAAGAAGGCGCCAGCCCTGCGGCGATCGATGCGATAGTGTTTGGCTTCGGCTTTCCGATGGGGCCGTTCGCGCTGGGCGATCTGGCGGGGCTGGACGTGCAGGCCGCCGCGCGCAAGGCCCGCGCCGCCAAAGCCACTGACCGCGAACGGCGTGCCGATTTCGTCGAACAGATGGTGGCGCAGGGGCGGCTCGGGCAAAAGACGGGATCGGGCTGGTATCTCTATGACGAGAAGCGCAAGGCCAGCCCCAATCCGCAGACCGACGCGATGATCGCCGCTCACGCCGATCGTCATGGCCTCACGCTGCGCGACGTTGGCGAGAAGGAGATCGAGGCGCGACTGCTCTACGCGATGGTCAATGAAGGCGCGAAGCTGCTGGGCGAAGGCGTTGCCGCTCGTCCGCAGGAAATCGACGTGGCGATGGTCAACGGGCTGGGCTGGCCTGGCTATACGGGCGGCCCGATGTTCTGGGCCGACCAGATCGGCCTCGACACGCTATTGGCGACGATCGAACGCTTCCGCGCCGAGCAGGGCGACGCCTATTGGACGCCTGCGCCCTTGCTCGTCCAATATGTGGCCGAGGGGCGGGGGTTCTACCCATGAGCTACGATCCCAATGCAAGGACCGCCGATCTGTTGGTCCGGCTGCGCACCTTCATGGACGCGCATGTCTATCCCAACGAAAAACTCTATTATGAGGAGGTCGCGACCGGCGACCGCTGGGCGCATGTCACGCTGATCGATCGTTTGAAGCCGCTGGCGAAGGCGGCTGGGCTGTGGAACCTGTTCCTGCCGCAAAGCGGCCATGGCGCAGGCTTGTCCAACC
The DNA here is from genome assembly GCF_035989265.1 of Sphingobium sp. HWE2-09. GTDB lineage: Bacteria > Pseudomonadota > Alphaproteobacteria > Sphingomonadales > Sphingomonadaceae > Sphingobium. The sequence continues at coordinate 998,421 of NZ_JAYKZX010000001.1, forward strand.
TTGAATATGCGCCGCTGTGCGAAGAGATGGGCCGGGTCCACTGGTGCCCGGCGGTGTTCAATTGCGCTGCGCCCGACACTGGCAATATGGAAACGCTGGAACGCTTCGGCACCGATGCGCATAAGGAGCGCTGGCTGAAGCCGATGCTGGCGGGTGACATGCGCTCCGCCTTCGCCATGACCGAACCGGCGGTCGCCTCTTCCGACGCGACCAATATCGAAAGCTCCATCGTCCGCGACGGCGATGATTATGTCGTTAACGGCCGCAAATGGTGGATATCGGGTATGGGCGAAGCGGACTGCGCGCTCTTGATTTTCATAGGCAAGACCGATCCCCATGCGGCCAAGCACCAGCAGCAATCGATGATCCTGATCCCGCGCGACACGCCCGGCATCACCGTACTGCGGCCGATGAGCATTTTTGGCTATGATGACGCGCCCCACGGCCATATGGAAATAGCGTTCGAGAATGTCCGCGTGCCCGCGACCAACATGCTACTGGGTGAAGGACGCGGGTTCGAAATCGCGCAGGCGCGCCTGGGGCCGGGACGCATCCATCATTGTATGCGGATGATCGGTATGGCCGAACGCGCGCTCGAAGCCATGTGTCGGCGGGTGAAATCCCGCGTCGCCTTCGGCAAGCCGCTGGCCGAACAGGGCGTCATCGTCGAACGCATCGCCAATAGCCGCATCCTGATCGATCAGGCGCGGCTGCTGACGCTTCATGCCGCGCATCGCATGGACATGGTCGGCAACAAGGGCGCGAAGGCGGAAATCGCGATGATCAAGGTCGCCGCACCCAATATGGCCTGCCAGGTGATCGACTGGGCGATGCAGGCCCATGGCGCGGCGGGGGTCAGCCAGGATTTCTTCCTCGCCAGCTATTATGCCCATGCCCGCAAGATCCGCTTCGCGGACGGACCGGACGAGGTGCACCGCCATCAGCTTGGCCGCCTGGAATTGGCGAAATATGACTGAGGCGGGGGCCGCCCGCACGCTCGATATGGCGCGGCTGGTCCCGTGGTTGTGGGATCATGTGCCGGGCGCACATGGTATGATCGGCGCGCGGAAATTCGAAGGGGGCCAGTCGAACCCCACCTATCTGCTGTCGGTCGATGGCGTCGATCGCTTCGTGCTGCGTCGGAAGCCCGACGGTATGTTGTTGCCGTCCGCCCATGCCATCGAACGCGAATATCGTGTGACCGCTGCCCTCCAGCATACGGCTGTGCCGGTCGCCCGTCCGATCGCGCTGTGCGCAGATAGCGATATCGTCGGCACGCCATTCTTCGTGATGGACTATGCAAAGGGCCGCAACTTCTGGGACGCGCGCCTGCCCGATCTGTCGCCTGTCGAACGCGGCGCCATCTATGACGAGATGAACCGGGTACTGGCCGCACTCCATGCCATCGATCCGACAGCGGTCGGCCTGTCCGATTATGGGCGCCCCGGCCATTATTTCGCCCGGCAGGTCGCGCGCTGGACGCAACAATATCGTGCCACCGAAACCCGGCGGATCGATGCAATGGAGCGGCTGATCGCGTGGCTGCCCGCCCATGATCCGGGGATGGAGGCGAGCCGGATCGTCCATGGCGATTTCCGCAACGACAATATGATCTTCGCTGACGATGGCCCGCGCATCCTCGCCGTGCTTGATTGGGAACTTTCGACACTTGGCCACCCGCTAGCCGATCTGGCCCAACATATGATGGCGTGGCGTGTGCCTAGCGAGGGCTATCGCGGCCTGTCCGATGCCAGTCTCCCTGCGCTCGGCATTCCTACCGAGGCGGAGTATCTGCGCCGCTATGGCGATCGCAGCGGCTTGGGCGTTATCGATCCCGACCATTGGCGCTATGCGCTCGTCTTCGCGATGTTCCGCAATGCCGGGATCCGGCAAGGCGTCTATCGCCGCGCGCTCGACGGCAATGCGTCGAGCGAAGCGGCGGCCAGCCACGGCGCGCGCGCGGAAGAGATTGCCGACCTCGCCTGGCGCATAGCCGATGGAGAAGCAGATGCCAGCTTGTGAAAGCGCGCGCGCCGTCCCGACCATGCGCCTTGGCGGTCATCTGGGGTTGCGCAGCCCGGACCGGCCGCTGCTCGCCCATCTGGGCCGGTCGGTCGATCCGCTTGATCAGATCGATGCGCTGGCCGATCATGGTTTTGCAGGCGTGCAGGATCTGTTCCTGAAACTGCGTCCGCCAGAACAGCAGGCGGCCATGGCCGACCATATGGCGCGCAGAGGGCTGCTGCTATCCAGCTTCGGCGGCGATCCGATGCACTGGAACCAACCGCTCTGGAGCGCCGGGGACGAAGCGGGGCGGGACGCCCTGCGCGCCAGCATTGCGCTCAGTTGCGCTCTCGCCACGCGCTTCGGCGGGGCAGGCGCAGTATGTGTTGCGGGCGACGACCCGGCCCGGTCCCGGCCCGAACAGATTGAGGCGATGATTGAGAACCTCAAGCGCCATGCCGATGTCGCGGCCCGTGTGGGCCTTACCCTGCTGGTCGAACCGATCGCGCCGGACCGCATCGCCGGGCTTCTGCTGGACCGGTTGGAAGATGCGATGGATATGGTGCGCGCCGTCGCCATGCCGTCGGTGCGGTTGCTGTTCGATATCGGCCATGTCGCCATGATGGGTCATGCCGTGCCATCTGCGCTAAACGCCTGTCGCGACATGATCGGGCTGATCCAGCTGGCCGACATACCTGGTCGCGTGGATCCGGGGCTGGGGCAGCTCGACTGGTCGGCGATCCTGCGACAGATTGCAGACCAGCGCTATCGCGGCATTATCGAACTGGAATATGAACCGACCGATCCCACCGCAGCGGGCGAGGCGCAGATGCTGGCACGCCTGACCCGGTTGATCGGGGCCGCCTGATGCCGACCACGTCCTGATCCTCATCTTCCGATCTCCCTGTCCAATTCTGCGCAAACGACATCGTCACGACCCGCAAAGGTCGGCTCATCGCCGCATCAATGTCCTAAATAGCTCTGCATGGCCGAATGAGCGCCTATGTCGCCATGGGCGCTCATTGGGTGTGCTGGTAAAAAGGCGCCAACGAAGAAACGGAGAGCGTGTCTATGAGAGTGGTTGCTAATCTCAACGTCTGTCAGGGCCATGCGCGCTGCGAAGACCTATGCCCCGAAGTCTTTTCCACCGATGCCATCGAGGGCAAAGTCGTCATCGAACAGCCGGAATTTCCGCCTGAATTGGAAGATAAAGTAAGGCTTGCCGTCCGGAACTGTCCCGAAGGCGCGCTGCGCATCGCCAAGGGGGTGAAAGCATGACGCTGCAATGGCAACCGTCCCCACCCGACCATGTGCCTGCCGAATTGATGGTGGATTTCGACTTCTTCAACATACCTGACGGGGTAACCGACCCTGTCCAGATCTGGCATGGCCTGATCCGTCAGGGCGTGCCGCCGATCTTCTACACGCCGCATAATGGCGGCCATTGGGTCTTCCTGAAATATGACGATATCGTGGAGGGCTATCGCAACCACGGCATCTTCTCGACCCATCAGACGCCCATCCCGCCGATCGAGCCGTTCCCGGTGGTCCAGCCACAGGGCGTCGATCCGCCGGAACATAATATATTCCGGATGCTGCTCGCGCCCATGTTCACGCCGCTAGCCGTGCGCCGCATGACCGAAGGACTGCAGCATCGCGCGGAACGCATGATCGCCGCCTTCGCCGACAAGGGGCATTGCGATTTCATAGAAGATTATGCGTCGAAATTCCCGACCAGCACCTTCCTTGAACTGTTCGGCCTGCCCGAAGAGCGATTGCCCGAATTTCTGGAACTGGCGCACGTCTTTTTCCGCAGCACCGATCCGGCCGAACGGGCGCAGAACCTGAACGACATCTATGCCGTGCTGGAAGAATTGTTTCGGGAAAAGGAACGCAATCCGGGAACCGACATCGCGTCGACCATCGTCGCCGCGCGCGACGCCAACGGCAATCAGCATCCGTGGAAGGACATCCTCAATTGCGGCTTCCTGCTGTTCGTCGCTGGGCTGGACACGGTTACGAACACCATGACCTATGTCTGGCGCTATCTGGCGACCACGCCCGAAGCACGAGCGCATTTCCGCGCGAAGCTCGATGACCCGTCCGGCTTCCTGATCGCGTTGGAAGAACTGATGCGGATCAATGCGGTGTCGAACCTCTATCGCCGGGTTACGCATGACTGCGAATATAAGGGGATCACATTCCGCAAAAATGATCGCGTCATCCTGCCCAATACAGTCGCCAATCGCGATCCATCGGTTTTTGAAAATCCGCAGAGCATCGACCTTGATCGTAAGGTCAACAATCACGTCACCTTCGGCGTCGGGCCGCATCGCTGCATTGGTTCCCATCTCGCCAAGCGTGAGATCATGATTTCGATGCAAGAATGGCTACGCCGGATTCCTGACTTCGAACTGGACGAAGATCAGGAGGAGGGATCGGTCTTCGGCGGGTCAGTGATGGGCTTCACTTCCCTCAAATTACGGTGGTGATGGCATAAGGCATGGGTGGAGGATGCAGATGCGCCTTCCACCCTTCACCATGCGGCGGAGCGATGGAGACGAGAAGCGACGTGATTTTCCATTCCTGCGCATAGCGTGAACAGAAAGACTTCTTGACAATAATTTGCAAAGCAAGTGAATGCTTACTTCACGCATCGGGCTAGGCCGGTTCGGCGGGGGAAACCGCTGCCCGGCTCTTGCCGTGTGCAAGCTAAAGAATGAAAAAGTTGAGGAGTATGGACATGGCAACCCACTATGCAGAGCGCGCCGCTGACGGGGACCGCGCCGATCTGAAGGCGCGCCTGTTGCCGCTGGACGACACGCCCGAACTGCGCCAGGCGCTGGAGCAGGGTGAGCCGCATACGTTGCTGATGACCTATGTGCATCTGAGCCGCGATGAAGCGATGCTCGATGCGTTCGCGCCGCATTTCAAGTCGCCCTATGCCTATCCGCCAGAAGCGATCCCGGCCGATTTGCTGGAGGCATTGCGTACGAAGCTGCTGCACGTTCTGGTAACGCCGGGCGCAGCCAGTCAGGGCGAACCGTCCGATGCGCTGATGCACCGCATGATGACGGTAGGGCTGGCCGAAGAGGTGGAGCCGGAGTTCCTGCCCCTGCTGTTCGACCAGATCGGCTTTCGTCCCGAACAGCCGCGCCGGGAACAGGCCGATCGCAAGCCTGCCAATCCCGATTTCAAGGTGTTGGTGATCGGCGCGGGCATGACTGGCCTGGCTGCCGGGGTGAAGCTGGAAGAGGCCGGGTACGACTGGCTCATCATCGAAAAGAATGAGCAGGTCGGCGGCACCTGGTGGGAAAATCGCTACCCTGGCGTCGGCGTTGATACGCCCAGCCATTTCTATTCCTTCTCCTTCGCGCTTAACCCGGAATGGAATAATTACCATCCGCAGGGCACCGATATGTTCGCCTATCTCAAGCGGGTGGCGGATGATTATGCATTGGGCGGGCGCATCCGCTTCAATTCCCGGGTTGAAAAGCTGATATGGGATGAAGACGCTGCCGTCTGGAACGTCACGATACGCAAGAGCGACGGCAGCCAGGACGTGATCCGCGCCAATGCCGTCATCAACGGGCATGGTCCGGTCAATCGTTTGAAATGGCCGAGCCTGGAAGGGCTGGAAAGTTTCCAGGGCATCCGCCAGCACACCGCGACCTGGGACACGTCTCTCGATCTCAAGGGCAAGCGGGTCGGCGTTATCGGAACGGGCGCCAGCGCCGCCCAGTTCATTCCCGCCGTCGCCGACGATGTGGAAGAACTCCATGTTTTCCAGCGCAGCCGCCATTGGGTGATCCCGACGCCGACCGGCGAAGACCTGGTCAGCGACGGCGTGAAATTCGCCATGCGCCATATCCCCCATTATCTGGAATGGTATCGTTTCCGCATCTACTGGTATGCGGCCGACGGCCTTTATCCCAATGTGTTGCTCGATCCTGAGTGGCCCAAGGATTCGCCCTCGGTGTCCGCCGTCAACGAAGCGATGCGCCAGTTTTCCATCGGCTATCTGGAAAAGACCTTCGCCGATCGCCCGGATCTCAAAGAAAAGCTGACACCGGGTTTCCCGATCTTTTCCAAACGGATCATTCTGGACCGCGGAACCTATTTCTCCTCCTATCTCAAACCCCATGTCCATCTGGAGCAGGAGGGGATCGAGCGGGTTACACCCAAGGGGCTTCTGCTCAAGGACGGGCGAGAGATTGAACTGGACGTTCTGGTATGCGCGACCGGCTTCGATGTCGCCAACATGATGGGCCAGCTCGAAATCGTTGGCGTCGGTGGCAAGCGGTTGCGCGACGAATGGGGCACGGAAGATCCGCGTGCCTATTTCGGTATGTTGGTTCCGGGCTTCCCCAATTACTTCCACACCGTCGGCCCGAACAGCGCACCCAATCACGCCGCCGGCCAGAACCTCATTTCCGAATGCCAGGTCAACTACGCTATCGAATGCCTCGACTGGATCAACGAGCGGGACAAGGCAGCGATACAACCGACCGTCGCGGCATTCGACGCCTGGCAGGACAAGGTGGAAAACCAGATGGTCAATATGATCTGGAGCCACCCAAGAGCATTCAGCTATTATAATAATAGCAAAAAGCGTAATTTCTTGTCCTGGCCATGGCGTCTGGTGGATTTCTGGAACGAATGCCGTGGTCCCAGGCATGGCGACTTTGAACTGACATAAGTTCGGACGGCGCCCCGCCCTCATGTAACGCGCCGTCTTAGTATCTTGCAAATAGCGGGTTGAGGGGAGAGGTTGCCCCTCGCCCTGTCTATTCGTAGACGATAGCGGAAATGGCTACGAAAAGACCGATTGTGCTGGGGTGGCCAATAGTTGCCGATGGATCGGCGCAGGCAGTCACGGTGTGACACCCGGAACACGGCAGGAGCATCATGAAAACGCGAATTACTGAGATTACCGGTACGCGCTATCCTATCATCCAGGGCGGTATGCAGTGGGTTGGGCGCGCCGAACTGGCGTCGGCCGTATCCAACGGGGGTGGCCTTGGCATATTGACGGCGCTGACTCAGCCAACGCCCGAAGCGCTTGCTGCTGAAATCGCCCGGTGCCGGACGATGACCGACAAGCCGTTCGGCGTGAACCTCACTATCCTGCCCACCGCTCAACCCGTTCCTTATGACGCCTATGTCGAAGTGATCGCGGAATCCGGGGTTGGTGTGGTCGAGACGGCAGGGCGCAGCCCGGCGGAATTTATCGCCCGCTTCAAGCAGGCGGGCGTGAAGATCATCCATAAATGCACCGCAGTGCGCCATGCGCTGTCTGCGCAGCGCGCGGGCGTCGATGCGGTGTCGATCGATGGTTTCGAAGCGGCCGGCCATCCGGGGGAAGATGATATCCCCGGTCTGGTGTTGATCCCCGCCGCCGCGCAGGCGCTCGATATCCCAATTCTTGCTGCGGGCGGCATGGCGACCGGTCGCAGTATGGCGGCCGCGCTGGCGCTGGGCGCCGAAGGCATCACCATGGGCACGCGCTTCATGCTGACAGCCGAGGCGCCGATCCATGACGCCATCAAGCAGGCCGTCCTGCAGGGAAGCGAGCGCGACACGACCCTGATTTTCCGAACCTTACGCAACACTGCGCGTGTATTCCGCAATGCGGTTTCGGAAGAAGTCAACGTCAAGGAACGCGAGCCTGACGCCACATTCGAACATATCAAGGCGCTGGTCGCGGGGGCGCGCGGCCGCGCCGCACTGGAAACCGGCGATATAGACGGCGGGTTGGTGTGGGCGGGCCTTAGCATCGGCCTTATGCACGACATCCCGACATGCGCTGACCTGATCGAGCGCATCGTCGTGGAATGCCGCGAAACCCTGGCGCGCGCCACGAGACTGTCGAGCGAAGGATAAGGCCCATGGACTATCGCACGATCCGCTATGAGGTCGAGGATGACGGCCTGCTGTTGCTGACGCTCGACCGCCCCGACGCGCTTAACGCTTTCACGGTCGAGATGTGCGAAGAACTGATCCACGCCTATCGGCGCGCCAGCCGGGATGATGATGTTCGGGTGATCGTCGTGACCGGTGAAGGTCGCGCCTTTTGCGCGGGCATGGACCTGTCGGTCGGTGGCAATGTCTTTGGCCTTGATGAAAGCCAGTCGCCCAGCATGGACGATCTGCGGGAGCGAGGCGACGATCCGGCGATCCTGAACGGCGTGCGCGATACGGGCGGGCGCGTTGCGCTCGCCACATATGATTGCCTCAAGCCAGTGATAGGCGCGATCAATGGCGCGGCGGTCGGTATCGGCTCCACCATGTTGCTGCCGATGGACTTTCGCTTCGCGTCGGAAAAGGCGCGCTTCGGGTTCGTCTTCGGGCGACTTGGCATCACCATGGAAGCCTGTTCTTCCTTCTTCCTGCCGCGCATCGTCGGCGTCGAACAGGCCATGCTATGGGCCTATCGAGCCGATATTTTCGACGCCGCCGAAGCGCTGGATAAAGGCCTGGTGCGTGCGGTCTTTCCCCCGGAAACGTTGTTGGAGGAGACCAGAGCCTTTGCCCGGTCGCTGGTCAGGGATCGTTCCCCGGTGTCGATCGCACTGATGCGTCAGATGCTTAATCGCAACAGCGCCAGCCCCTATGAAGCGCATCTGACCGAGTCCCTGGCGATGTTCTACACCAGCCAGGCGGACGGGCGCGAGGGGGTGAAGGCCTTCAATGAAAAACGCCCGGCCCGCTTCAATGGCAAAGCCTCAGACATGCCGCCCTTTTTCCCGTGGTGGGACGGCCAGTAACCAGAGTAGGAGAGACGAGAATGCTGACGGTCGAAGACAAGGTTGAGATTGCCGAACTGGTAGCCCGGTTTGCGCATTGCTCGGACTATGGAGATTGGGATCGCCCAGCAAATCGATCATGCGCAGGAATCGGACCGCCAGGCCGAAGGCAAAAATCGCCATTTCAATTTCAACCTCATGGTGAGCGAGTCGGACGGGCAGGTCGTGGCGGAATATGCATTTATGAACGTCAATGCCGGGCATGTTCCCATGGCGGCGAAAATCGTAGTGACCGGTCGGATGCGCGACACCGTCGTACGGACCGATGCGGGGTGGAAGATCGCCCATCGCTTCGTGCGTTTCGACCAGAATGTCCAATTTGATTTCTGACGGTAAGGCAAGGCGGCGCATGATGACGGATCATGCATTGGAGCGCAGTGGACCAAAGCGCAGTATGCGCCGTATAAATCAGGCTAAATCGCCACCGAAATCATCGGACAGATGTCTCTTCGCCGCCCGCCGCGATCGCCGATGCGCGTTGCCGGAACTCGCGTGGCGACAGGCCCGTTGCCCGCCGGAATGCCCGCGCAAAGCTGTTCCCATGCGAAAATCCGGCTTGTTCCGCCACTTGCTTCATCGGCATGTCCGCGCGTGCCAGCCATAGTTTCGCCTGCTCGACCTGATAAGCGCTGATATAGGCCGACACAGTCTTGCCGGTCAGGGCGATGAATTGGCGATGCAGATGCCGCGTGCTGATGCCGCACAGCGCAGCCAGTTCGGCGGCGTTGGGCATGGGCGCTTCTGCCTCGATGCGCTCGCGCACGCGGCGGAATTGCCATGGGGCAAGGCGGCTGGCCGTATCGGCAGCTGCGGCGTGATTAAAAACCCGACGCAATTCGACTGCGACCAGTGCGAACAGCGCCTCCATCGCTGATGGCGATCGATCGATCGGGTTGACGAGTTCCCGATGGGCAAGCCGCATCAAGCTGCGCAACGCATCGTTCCGAATATCGAGCAGCCCCTGTAGAAAGCCGAATGTCGGTTGCCCCCTGCCGACGATGGAGTCGCCGTTCTGTTTGTCGAAGACGCAGCGCATCACCCGTATCTGTCCCCCTTCGGAACGACCGCCCACCAGAACGCCTGGATGGCGCACAAATAGAGTGCCCATGAAACAACGCCGGTCGGGATCGATGTCGGGAAAATGGGCCGAAGCGTCCGCTGCCATCGGTGGCAATGACATCTCCAGCATGAGTTGCCGCTCGGTACGTTCGAAACTGACCATATCTGGCCAATGCCACTGAACCATTTCGAACCGTCCGCCTGGGACATTGCAAAAATCCATAACCTCAGCGGTGAAATCGATGCTCGTCATGCCTTCTTCTATCCCGCATCGCGCTGAAATGCGATGCCATCCCACGCGATATCTCATCTTCCGACCGACTTTCGGCGCAAACCGATGTATCGATCCACATCAACTTTTATAAATCGCAACGATACTGGCATAACAGTACGCAAACGGACGATTGATCCCCTTGAAGAGCACCATTATTTGGGCTTAAGGGAATGAGGTAGCAAATCGTGCGCATGAGCGGATTATAAGGGCTTGTTGGTATCCATATGCGTAGATAATCGCCTAAATAAGTTGACGAAAGCCATGCTAAATGGCGATTTTTTGGGGAGGGATGCAATGAAATCCATATTATTTGCAGGCGTTGCCGCGGTTTTTGCCATACCGTTTGCGACATCGGCACATGGGCAGGAACAAGCGGTAGTCGCCGCTCCACAGGGGCAGGCCGCCAATCTGGGCGACATTGTCGTAACTGCGCGCCGCTCGGCGGAAACCCTGCAGGATGTCCCGGTCGCCGTTACGGCGCTCAGTGGCGACTTTATCGAGCGTCAGAATATCTCCAGCGCCGCTGATGTGCCGCAATTCGCCCCGAACCTCACCGTCGAGCAGCAGCCGTCCAGCCTTTCGGCGGCGACCGTCTATATTCGCGGCATTGGTAATCAGGAGCCGTCGGCCGTCTCCGAACAGGGTGTCGGCATCTATCTCGATGGCATCTATCTGGCGCGCTCGGCAGGGGCGGTGTTCGATCTGATCGATCTGGAACGCATCGAGGTTTTGCGCGGCCCGCAGGGTACATTATTCGGCCGCAACACGATCGGTGGCGCGCTGCAGCTGATTTCCAAGAAGCCGACCAACGACATGGGCGTCACTGCCAAGGCGGGCTTTGCGCGTTTTAACGATTGGTATGTGCGGGCGCGGCTTGATACGGGCTACATCATCGGCGACGCGATCAAGGCGTCGATTTCGGGCCAGCATCGCCAGTCGCACGGCTATGTCGATAATCTGCTCACGCCTTCGTCGCAGGATCCCGGCGCGCTCAAGGCGGACTCGATCGCCGTGGGTCTTCAGGGCGATTTCGGCGACCTCACCGTCAATTATAATTTCGACTATGATGACCGCAGCGGCTCCCCGGCCTTCTTCCAGATCGTCGCCGCGACCCCACTCGCACAGGCTTATTATGCGCAGTCGCCCAGCTATGGTGGCGCGCCTTTCCTCGTTGATCCTGTACGGCAGGGGACGGTCCAGCAGGCGGGTTTTACCGATCGCAACGGCGATTTCCGTTATGGCAGCAAAACCCGGGTGCAGGGCCATGGCCTGACGATCAGCTATGAGCCCATCCCGGAGCTGACGATCAAATCGATCACCGGCTATCGCAAATTCTCGCAGGACACGATCCTGAACCTGTCGGGCAATGGCGTCCTGCGCGGCCCCGTCGTGGACTTCACCTCGCCCACGCTGGTTTCGATCCAGTCGGTCACGCCCTATAACGGCAACAACGCGCCCCAGAAACAATGGCAGTTCAGCCAGGAACTCCAGGCGCTCGGGAAGGTCGGCGACATCAGCTACCTGCTTGGCATGTATTATTTCTACGAAAAGGCGTCGGAATATAATCAGCAGGCGCTGACGTTGGTAACGCCGGTGTCCGGTCTGACCGCGCTCGGCTTCCCGCAAGCAGTGGTCGATGGCATCGCCGCGCTCAATCCCGGCCTGGCAACGGTCGGCGTCAACGCCAACCCGCTTCAGGCCTTTGGCGGCACGTCGCAGTCGATGGCCGTTTTCGGGCAGGCAAGCTGGAAACCTTCGGCGCTCGATGACAAGCTGGAAGTCACGCTGGGCGGCCGTTATACCGGCGACGACAAGACCGCCTATCTGGCGGGCGACGTCAGCCCGGTGCAGCGCGGGCGCAAGAGCTTCGATAATTTCTCCTGGCTGGCATCTGTGTCCTATGACGTCGTCAAGGATGTGATGATCTACGGCCGCGTTTCCACCGGCTATCGGTCGGGCGGCATCAACCCCCGCGCCAGCGTCATCAACAGCTTCGATCCTGAAAAGGCGACCGCCTATGAAGCGGGCATCAAGTCGCAGTTCCTCGACAATAGACTGCGCCTCAATATCGCCGGTTACATCACCGACTATGACGATCTTCAGGTCCAGCAATTCGCAGCCGGCAGCGGCGGTGCGACATCGCTGATCGTCAACGCGGGCAAGGTGCGATTGTCGGGTTTCGAAGCGGAACTGACCGCCCTGCCGTTTGCCGGTTTCCAGATCGACGGTTCGGTCGGTTATGTGAAGACGAAGTACAAGACGTTCCTGTTCCGTGATCCCGCGAGCAACGTGATCCTGGATGTCGCCAATGACGCCAAGCCGCTCTACACGCCGAAATGGAGTGTCCATCTGGGCGCGGAATATGCCTATCCGGTCGGCGATTCACTGATCCGCCTGCGCGGCGATTATTCGCGTCGCACGAAAATCTATTTCAACGCGCTCGACAATACCGCACCCTTTAATCAGGATCTGATTTCGCCGCCACAAACCAACGTCAAGGCGCGCCTGTCGTTCGAAAATATTGCAATGGGCGGTGGCAAGCTAGATATCGGCCTGTGGGGCGACAATCTACTCAATCAGAAGCGGCTGACCTATGGCATCGACTTTGGTGCGCTCGGTTTTGCCGGCGCCACCTTCAACAAGCCGATATCCTATGGGATCGACGCCCGGGTTCAGTTCTGATCGAAGGCCGAGACAAGGACGGGTGACTTCGCAGGCATCCTGAAGTCACCAGGCAATAATCAGGGCGCGAACCGGTCACTGCCGGTTCGCGCCCTTGTCATGTCTCCCTGCCTCTCCTCCCACTGAAATGCGAAGGTAAGGTGGGGTCACGCCGCCTGCGCAGATGCGAGGGCTTGGCCTTTCCTGAGAAGGCGCATGATATCGGACCGGCACCGCTCAGTTCAGCGTCGATCCTCCATCGACGGCGATGCACTGGCCGTTGATCCATGCCCCGTCCTCGCTCGCCAGATGCGCGACCATGGCGGCAATATCCGCGACTTCGCCGAGACGCGGCGAGCGCCCGCGTGCCAGCACCTCCGCCTGGAAATCATGGGGCATGGAGTCCCGCATTTCCGGCGTGACGACCAGTCCGGGCATGATGGCATTGGCGCGAACGCCTTTCTGGCCCCAAGCGCTGGCGACATGGCGGACCAGCGCGTTGATGCCCGCCTTCGCCATGGCATAGCAGGGCCGCACCGGTTCACCCCAGACGGCTGCGGCCGACGATGTGTAGATGATTGCGCCGCCGCCCCGGTCCAGCAATCTGGGCACCGCATGGCGGGTGATCCGCAACATGCCCTTCAGGTTCACGTCAAGCGTGCGCTCCATGACTTCGTCGGACACGCTCAAAGCGTCACTATCCTCGAAGATGATGCGCAGATCGGCGAAATTCGCATGCACCACGTCGATACCGCCAAAGGCCTGCATCGCGCTTTCGACAAGATTTGCAATAGATGCATCGTCCGTCGCGTCGAAGGCCAGGCCGATGGCGCGACCGCCCGCGCCGGTAATTTCGTCCACCAGACTGTCGATCCTGGCCTTTTCACCGGTGGGCGACGCAACGGCCAGCGTCGCGCCCTCCGCCGCCAGGCGCAACGCCGTCGCCCGTCCAATGCCGGTTGCGGCGCCTGCGACGATCGCGACCTTGTCGGTCATCCGCCGACATCCCATCCCGCTCATGCTGTCTCCTCTGCTATGCGGTGTCAGCGACCCATGGCGGCGACCGCTTCCGCGGCCCCGCGAATGGCGCCTTCGATATAGGTGACGCCGGTGCCGTCGCCGATCTCGGTCACGTCATGTCCGCCGGTCCGCAACAGATCCGCCAGCGTCGAATCCCCGTGCGCGCCCATGGCCACGACGACATGATCGGCGGGGATGCCCTGCGATTGCCCCGACGCGTCTGTGAAGCGCACGACCTGCTTGTCGATGCGGATGTCGCTGATGCCGGGGAACATGGCAACGCCATGGTCGCGCAGTTCGGACAGCAGCCGCATGCGCCGCACCACCAGCAGCCCGCCGCCAAACTTGGTCGCCTCCCCGACGATTGTAACCTCCCGGCCACGCTCCATCAGGAACTCCGCCAGTTCGCAGCCGACCAGTTCGCCACCGATGATGACGACCCGCTTGCCCAGCGGCATCCAGCTACGCGTTGCCTTGCGCACCAGTTCCAGATGGGCGGTCGCGCCGGTGGCTGCGCCGACCTTGGTCGCAATGCGCGTCGTCCAACTCGTCTTGCGGCGGATCGAAGCGCTGTCCTCGCCCAGCATCATACCGCGCAGATCATCGCCCGACAGCACGAAATCCTGATCATTGCCGGGAATAGGCGGCATGTCGCGCACCGCCCCCGTGGCGACGATCACCTTGTCCGGCTTCAAACTGGCGATCAGTTCAGGCGTCGCCTCCGTCTTCAACCGCACGTCCACCCGCGATGTGTCGATTTCGCGCTTCAGCCAGTTCAACAGCCGCTCATTGGGTTCATAGGCCAGCGCCGCAAAGCGCAGCGTCCCGCCCAGCCGATCCGATTTCTCGATCAGCGTGACCTTCGCACCCGCCTGGCTCAGCCTGCGTGCGGCCTCCATTCCGCCAGGGCCACCGCCGACGATCACGACATGGCCGGGCACGACAGCAGGCGCCCAGTCCAGATCCTCATAACCCGTTTCCGATCGCACCGCGCAGCGCACCTGTTCGCGCAGATAGGCCGTCGACACGCAGGTATAGCAATAGATGCAGGGCCGAATAGCGTCCGTCCGCCCCTCCGCCAGTTTAATCGGCAGGTCCGGGTCGGCCAGGATCTTGCGGCCCATCGCCAGAAAGTCGAACTGCCCATCGGCCAGCGCCTTTTGACCTCGGTCCAGTTCCACTCGACCCGATGCGATTACCGGTATGTCCACCACCTTGCGGATGGCCGCGGCGAATTCCAGATGAATGCCCGGTTCGTGCGGGATGTTGGACGCGGAATGCAGCTTGCCCTGCCCGACATCATGATAGGCGGTGACGGTGATGCCATCGGCACCGGCAGCCTCGACCATCGGGGCAAGTTCCCGCGCATGGTCGATGGTGATGCCATTCGGCTTGCCCATTTCGCGCGAGTCGATCTTGACCCACATTGGGAAGTCCAGGCCGACGGCGTCGCGCACCGCGCGCACCACCTCCAGCAACAGCCGCGCGCGTCCCTTCAGGTCGCCGCCATATTCGTCGCCGCGCTTGTTGGTCGCGGGCGACAGGAAGGAGGACAGGAGGTAGCCATGACCGCCATGCACCTCGATCCCGTCGAACCCCGCGCTTTTCGCGCGGACGGCGGCAGCAGCGAATTGTCGCACCGCGATCGCGATGTCGTCCTTGGTCAATATCTTGACCTCCGGCACGACGCCGCCTGCGAAGGCCGCCATTTCTTCGGGCAGGAAATAATCCGGAAAATCCCCGGCGAAGGGTGGGGGCATAGACGGTCCCCAGATCGGATGACCATCCTGCGCCGAATGGGCCGCGACCAGCCCGCCATGATGAAGCTGCGTCGCGATCAGGCCTCCAGCGGCATGAACGGCATCGACCAGTCGCTTAAGACCGGGCAGGAATTGATCATCGGAAATCGCACTTTGTCGGGGTTGCACGGCTCCGACGGGCCAGGCCACGCCCATCACGCCGGTCACGATCATGCCCGCGCCGCCCCTGGCCTGCGCCACATGATAGTCGATCAGGCGTTGGCCTACCATGCCATCCTCTTCGGCCAGGCTGACGCCCATCGCCGTTACGAAGATTCGGTTGGGGACGGTCAGCGCGCCGATCTGGCCGGGACTGGACAAAGTAAGCGATCCCGAGGAGGTCCGGGCGGCGGGGACTGCGGACATGTCGTCTCTCCTGCTTCTATATGCGTAACTTTAACGTTTTCATATCACGCCTAATGACGCTAGTCTCAAATAATGATCCACTATCGCGTAGTTATGCATCATGTGGGAGAGAAAAATGTTGCCACCTTGGCTTGACCGGGTCGCTCTGCACGATCTGGTGATGCGCTATTGCCGCGGATGCGACCGGCGCGATTTCGCGCTCGTCCGCTCGCTCTATCATGACGATGCGATCGATGATCATGGCGCCATGTTTACAGGGGGACCGGACGCCTTCGTCGCCTGGTTGCCCGAAGCGACCGCGCATTGGGATTTGACGCGCCACAGTATCAGCAACAGCCTGTTCGCCATCGACGGCGACCGGGCGGAAGGCGAACATTATGTCGAGGCGTGGCACCGCACGCGCGGGCCGGATGCACAACAGTTCATCGTGCTTGGCCGCTATCTCGACCGCTATGAACGGCGTGAAGGCGTCTGGAAATTCAGCTATCGCAGCCTGGTCTACGATCATGGATCGATCGTCCCGGTGGACGAAGAGAGCATGACACGCATGAGCAATGACGCGCCCAATGGCCGGATAGGGCGCGATGACCCATCCTTTGCCTTTCCCCTTCTGGCGGAACTGGGCGCATGAAGGCCGCACTATGGGATGGCGCGGCGCTGATCGTCAGCGACCGGCTGACGCTGCGACCACCCGGCGCTGGCGAAGTCCGCGTCCGGGTGCTGCGATCGGGCATCTGCCATAGCGATATCGCCATGATGACGCCGCACCTGCCCACATTGCCGATCGTGCTGGGGCATGAGGCCGCGGGCGAAGTCGCGCAGGTGGGGCTGGGCGTCGACGGCTGGGCCGTGGGCGATCGCGTCACCGTCGGTACGCAGACGCCGTGCGGAGAATGTCGCGAATGTCGCCGCGGGCAGCCGCATAATTGCGACATCAATTGGGGTTTCATGCCCCATTTCCCTTTTACGCTGGATGGCCAGCCAGTCGCCTCCTTCGCCAATGTGTCATCTTTTGCAGGTGAGATCATCGTGAAGGCATCGCAGTTGTTCGCGATCGAAGACATGCCGCCGGAGCAGGGGGCGCTCATCGGCTGCGCCGTATCGACCGGCGTCTGTGCCGCCCGCGTGCTTGGACGCGTGCGCGCGGGGGACAATGTGGTGGTGTTCGGGGTCGGCGGGATCGGCGTCAACGCCATCCAGGGTTCAGCCCGAAGCGGCGCTAACGTCGTTGCGGTGGACAGCAACCCGGCCAAGGAGGCCGTCGCGCGGCAGTTCGGCGCGACCGGCTTCCTGCACGCCGATCGGGAACAGGATAGTAGAGCTGCGGCGGCCCAGTTGGCGCAGGCGCATGGGCCGATCGACATAGCGGTCGAATGCAGCGGTGCGGTCGGCGCGATCGACACGGCGCTGAGCTGCATCAAGCGGGGCGGCCGCGTTGTGCTGATCGGCATGTCCCGACCAGGATCGCAGGCATCGCTCCCGCTCGACAGCTTCGTCACGGGGGGTGAGGTGATCGCCACCATGAATGGCGGTGCGCTGCCGCATCGCGACTATCCCGATCTCATCGCCCAGGCGCGCGACGGACGGTTGAACCTGGCCGATCAGGTCAGCGGCATCTGGCCGATCGACCGGATCGGGGAGGCGATCGCCGCACTCAAGGCAGGCGAGGTCACCCGCGCGCTGGTCGATCACGAACGGTAGAGCGATCTCTCGTCAGATGGAAACATCTGATGAGAAATCGCGGTAAAACATGAAGGCTCAGCCTTTGAACGTTTGGAGCAATTCGATCCTATGCCCCTGCGGATCGAAGATATAGGCCAGACGTAACCGATGTTCGGCGATCTCCGTGATGGGAACATCAACGGTCGCGCCCGCCGCTGTCGCCTTGTCTAGAGACGCTTCCAAATTCTCGACCATGAAACCAGTCGTCGCTTCGCCCGGCATTGGGCAGGCCGCATGGGGATAGCTGATGAGAATGAGGTTTGGGGAAGGGGGACGCGCGCCTGGCAGCGCCATAATCACCTCCACCATCATTTGCTCGCCTTCGCCGAAATTCACCCGGCCTACGACTTCCAGCCCCAGGCCGTCGCTGTAGAATGTCTCGGCGATACCGATATCCTTGACCTGGATTTTCGTGAAGGAGAAAGCCTGCATGAGTTATTCCAATCCCAAAATGTACGCATATCATCGAAAAAATTTGCATATTAGTGCATTGATATGAAATAAAATGCCATATTCAATACGCAAAATCAGGAGATGGTAATGGACGCGGAGCAAAAAGCCGATGGCGTGCGCCTGTCGGCAGAATGGCGAAAATTCTGCGATCAACTGGCGCAGGCGGGCGAGATTCTCGACCGGCCGAGTGCTCCGGGAACGCCGATCGACCAGGCCGAAGGGCTGCGTTACCTGTCGCGGCTGACCCGTACGGCGCTCAACATGCTGGTCGATTCGAGCGATCCCGATTTTCCGCGCATCTTTCTGTTGACCGACGACGCGATCAAGATCGGCGCGGACAATCCCGACAATCTCTACCAGCAGATCGTCGTCCGGGGCGACCGCGATTATCGCATCACCGGCACGCGCAACAGCGTTCCCTATTTTTCCATCGGGTCGAAAGCGAACCGTTACGCCATAGACGGCACCATGGCCTCGACCGGAGAGATCGAACTGGCCGACATGGCCTTCGCCCCCGACGGCAGCTTCGAAATCCTGGTCAGCAAGGTGGAAAAGCCGGGCAACTGGCTGCCCATGGCGGATGATACGACGCTGCTCATCATCCGCCAGACGTTCAACGACAAGCGGACCGAAGTTGCGGCGGACGTCCGGATCGAGCGGATTAGCGACGGACCTTCGGTGCCCGCGATCCTGGAACCGGACACCATCGCGGCGCAACTCAACGGGTCTGCGGCATGGGTTCGCGGCACCGCCAACACCTTTGCCGACTGGTCGCAATGGTTCATGGAACAGCCCAACCGCATCTATGACGGCAAGCCGCAGTCCTTCTATCAGCGCGCGGGCGGCGACCCCAAAATCTGGTACGGCCATATCTATTATAATCTCGCCCCGGATGAGGCTTTGGTCATCACCGCCAAGCCACCGCCATGCCGGTTCTGGAATTTCCAGATCGACAATTGGTGGATGGAATCGATGGACCATGTGAACCGCAAAGTGTGGGTCAATGGTGCGCAGGCCACCTATGAGCAGGATGGCAGCGTCGTGGTCGTCTGTGCCGATCGCGATCCGGGCTATGGCAACTGGATCGACCTGTCGGGCCATCGCAGCGGCACGGGCCTGTGGCGCTGGATCGAAGCGAGCGAGCATCCGGTTCCGCACTGCAAGGTCGTGAAACTTTGACCGACATACTGGCCGCGCGCCTGGCCGTGCTGGAGGACCGCGAAGCCATTCGCGGTCTGATCGCCCGTTATGGGCCGCTGGCCGATGCGGGGGACTGTGCTGGCGCGGCGGCGCTATGGACGGAGGACGGCATCTATGATGTCGGCGGCTTCGGCATCTATCGCGGCCGCCCCGCCATTCAGGCGCTATTGGAAGGGGAAAGCCATCAGGCGCTGATCCACGGCGGCGCGGCGCATCTGCTCAGCCCGCCGGTGATCACGCTGGATGGGGATCGGGCCACGGCGCAAAGCTATTCGGTCGTGTTCCGAAAGGTCGGGGAAAGCTGGCAAGCCCATCGCGTATCGAGCAATGGTTGGGATCTGATCCGCACGAAGGAGGGCTGGCGTGTCGCGCGGCGCGTCAATCGGCTGCTCGATGGATCGGCCGATGCGCGCGCCCTGATCGCAGGACAGGCTTTTCCGACCAACTGACTTGTCCGGCACGAACGTTCAAAAAGCGGCCCCATCCTAAAGAGGGGGCCGCTTTTGCGTGCCGACTATCGGTCAGGCGTCCTGACGCGCGGTGGCGAATTGCGTCTTGGCAAAGGCACAGGCATCGGCCATCGCCGCCTGCGCACCGGGCAGGAAGCCCAGCCAGGACACGAAGCCATGGACCATGCCCGGATAGCGTTTCACCTCGACCGTAACACCGGCCTTCTCGAGCACAGGACCATAGGCTTCCACTGCGTCGCGAATGGGATCGCACTCGGCGCTGGCGATGAATGTCGGGGGCAGGCCTTCATGACTGGCGGCCTTCATCGGGCTGGCGCGGACATCCTCATAGTCGCTCTCGCTTTTGATGAACAATTCCCAGAAGAAATGCGCGTCATCCATACGCAGCACCGGCCCATCGGCATAGTCGATCGCTGACCCTTCCTCCGGGATCGGATGGATGCCGGGGCCATACCAGTTGATCACGGCGGATAATTTGGGGGCGCCGGCCTCCTTTGCCAGCAGCGCGCAGGCACTGGCAATGACGCCGCCGGCGCTGTCTCCCGCTACGCCGATCAACCCAGGGTCGCCGCCCAATTCCGCAGCATGGGCGGCCGCCCACTGGGTCGCGGCCCAGCTATCGTCGAACGCTGCAGGGAATTTATGTTCGGGCGCCAGCCGATAATCGACCGACACCACGATGCTGTCCGCACCCGCCGACAAGCCACGCGCGATCATGTCCTGCGTATCGAGATCACCGACGACGAAGCCGCCGCCATGGAAATAGGCGATGACGGGGAAGGGGCCAGACCCTTCGGGCGTGTAGATCCGCACCGCAATCTCGCCCGCCGGGCCGGGAATGGTGCGATCGCTGATCGACGCCAGCGTGACAGAGGGTGGCGGAAGCTGGGTGGAACTGGAGCGCACGGCATCGCGCAGCATGGCGACGGGCATGGACCGCACCGGCGGCCATTCGGGTTGTCCAGCGAACATGGCTTCCAGTTGAGGGTCGAGGGGCATCCTATTTCTCCTGTTTGTTCCAGAACAACCGCGCCATCCGCAGCGCGCCGCCGCCTGCGTTGTGCGACTGGGCTGCGAGCATCGGCGCTATATAGTTCGCCATATTGCCGCGTGCCTAGCGGATAATGTCTCCCTCGCCAGACTTGCGCGAGGACACCTTGGAGAGGTGCATCCGCCTTGTTCCGCCAACCGTTAACGCGTAATCATTTCTCATTCAACCTGCATTTTGGATGGCTATATTCTGGCATGTTGAAGCGAAAGTGGATAAACCGCTGCGAAATTCTACGCAGTTCAATGTAAACAAAGCAGGCGATTATGACCATAAGGAAGGCAGCCCTCGACGGCATTCGTATCATAGATATGACCCGCGTGCTCGCTGGCCCCGTCGGCGCACAGATATTGGGCGATCTGGGCGCTGACGTAATCAAGGTGGAGCGTCCGGGCGCAGGAGACGACGGCCGGGTCTATGGCCTTGCCGAGGTGAAGGGCAAGGATGGCATGGACCTGCGCCAAGCGGGCTTTTTCGCGGCGGCCAACCGCAACAAGCGATCGATCACCCTCAACCACAGCAAGCCGGAAGGGCAGGACATCCTGCGCAAGCTGGTCGCGGGCGCCGACGTGCTGATCGAAAATTACAAGGTCGGCGACCTGAAGCGCTTCGGGCTGGATTATGACAGCCTCAAGGCGATCAATCCCGGCCTGATCTATTGTTCAGTAACAGGCTTTGGCCAGACCGGCCCGATGGCGGCGCGTCCTGGCTATGACGGTCTGTTCCAGGCAACCGGCGGCATGATGGCGGTCACCGGCATTCCGGACGGTCAGCCCGGAGCAGGGCCGTTGAAGGCAGGGCCGAGCCTGGTCGATTTCGTCACCGGCCATAATGTCGCCATCTCCGTCCTCGCCGCGCTCCAGCATCGCAACCAAACGGGTGAAGGACAGCATATCGATATCGCCCTGCTGGACAGTTCGGTGGCGATGGTCAGCCATATCATGCAGGATTATCTGCTGAGCGGCGTCACGTCGCCGCGCCTGGGCAATGGCGGCAATGGCGGCGGTCCGGCGGATCTCATTCATACCAGCGATGGCATGCTGTACCTCACCGCCGGTGGCGACGAACATTGGCGGCGGCTCACGGTGCTGATGGGTCAGCCCGAATTGTATCGCGACCCGCGCTTCGACGAGAATTACAAGCGGGGCAAACTGAACCGGCTGGAGTTGATTGACATCGTCAACGCATGGAGCCGGGGTTTCACATCCGAGGAGCTTCAGGCGAAATTCGATGCGGTGAGCATTCCCGCCGCCCGCTACAATGAGCTGCCGGAGGTCTGGGAAGATCCGCAGGTCCAGCATCGGGGTCTGCGCGTGACGACGCCGCACCCATGGTCGGCGACCGGTTCGGTCGATCTGATCGCCAGTCCGATGGCCAATATGTCGCAATCGCCCGCAACCATCCGCCGCGCGCCGCCGCTGCTGGGCGAACACACCGCCGAAATATTGGCCGAACTGGGTTATGACGATGCGCGCATCGCCCAGTTGCAGGAGATGAAGATCCTCTGATCGGGTAAAGGCTCCGGCGGCTTTTGCGGCCGCCGGAGCCTCACCTCATCCGCGCGGTTCCCTGGGCAGGCCAAGTCCGCGTTCGGAGATGATGTTGCGCTGGATCTGGTCGGTCCCTGCATAAATGGTGTCGGACCGGCTCATCAGATACATGTTGGGCAGTCCTTCGAACCGTTCGTCGCTCGATCCGATCTCGCCGACCTGGCCCAACACGTCCATCGCCAGTTCACCCAGCCCGACATGCCAGCGCGACCAGTATAGCTTGTAGCTATAGGCCGCACCTGACAGGTCTGCGCCGTCCTCGCCATCGGACAGCATGCGCAGGCCGTTATAGCGCATGATCTTCAGACCCGCATGGGCCTGGGCGATCTTCTGGCGGATGATCGGGTCGTTCGCCTTGCCGTTGGCCTTCGCCGCGGCGATGATCTCGTCCAGCTCATTCTTGAAATGCATCTGTTGCGCCAGGGTCGATACGCCCCGCTCGAAACCAAGGAGCGCCATAGCGACCTTCCAGCCTTCGCCTTCCGCGCCCACGCGGTCGATCGCCAGCGCCTTGGCCCCGTCGAAAAACACTTCGGCAAATTCCGCCTCGCCGGTCATCTGGCGGATCGGGCGGGGGTCGACGCCCGGCTGGTCCATCGGCACCATCAGGAAGGACAAGCCCTTATTGCCCACGCTCCCCGCTTCCGTGCGGCAAACGACGAAGCACCAGTCGGCGATCGTCCCCATCGACGTCCAGATCTTCTGCCCATCGATGATGTAGCTGTCGCCCTCGCGCCGGGCCTTGGTCTTGACGTTGGCCAGGTCCGATCCCGCGCCCGGTTCGGAATAGCCCTGGCACCAGATCGCCTTGCCGCTGGCGATATCGGGCAGGAAACGCGCCTTCTGATCCTCGCTGCCCATGGCGATCAGCGTCGGTCCCATCAGCTCGACGCCCAGATGGCCTGCGCGTGGCGGCCCCTTGGCGCGGGCATATTCCTCCGCAAAGATGATCTGCTGCGCGATGGAGGCATTGCGCCCGCCCCATTGCTCGGGCCAGCCCACTACGCTCCATCGCGCCTCGCCGAGCGCGGCTTCCCACGCGCGGCGTTCCTCGACATTGTCGACCTGGTTGGTCTGGCCGCGTATCGCCTTGAAGGGACCTGCGAGCTGGCTGTTCAGCCAGTCCGCCGCTTCTGCGCGAAACGCTTTCAATTCGGGGGCAAAGGCCAGTTGCATGGATCAGGCGACCTCGAACAGACCGGCGGCGCCCATGCCGCCCGCGACGCACATCGATACGACGACATATTTGACGCCCCGGCGCTTGCCCTCGATCAGGGCGTGGCCGACTAGCCGCGATCCGGTCATGCCGAACGGATGGCCGATGGCGATGCCGCCGCCATTGACGTTCAGCTTTTCCGGATCGATGCCCAGTTCGCGCTGGCAGTAGATGGCCTGGCTGGCGAAGGCTTCGTTGATTTCGAACAGGCCGATATCGTCGATCGTCAGGCCGGCGCGCTTGAGCAGCTTAGGAATGGCGAAGACCGGACCGATGCCCATTTCCTCGGCCTTGCAGCCCGCGACCTGGAAGCCGCGATACAGCCCCAGGATCGGCAGCCCTTCCTTCTGCGCGGTGGCCAGGTCCATGACGACTTGCGCCGATGCGCCGTCCGACAGCTGACTGGCATTACCGGCGGTGATATGCCTGCCTTCCTTGATGACCAACCCGTCCTTGAACACGGGCTTCAACGCCGACAGCTTTTCGAACGTCGTGTCGCCGCGCACGCCTTCGTCGCGGTCGAGCGTCACCTCTTCCTTGCCGCTTTCCGTCCCGTCCTTTTCGAACAAGGCCTTGGTGACGGTGATCGGCACGATCTCGTCGGAGAACTTGCCGGCGGCCTGTGCGGCGGCGGCGCGCTGTTGGCTGAGGGCGGAGAAACGGTCCTGGTCTTCGCGGCTGACATTGTAGCGGTCAGCGACGATCTCAGCGGTTTCGATCATCACCATATAGGCATGGGGGTCTGCTGCCTTGATGAACTCCGACCGGTTACGGAAGGCGGGCGCATGCTTGTTGATGGTCAGCGAGATGCTTTCCATGCCGCCAGCCACCGCGACGTCGATCTCGTCGGCGATGATGCCGCGTGCCGCGAGCGCGATCGCGTTGAGGCCCGAGGAGCATTTGCGGTCGAGCGTGAAACCGGCGGTGGTGTCGGGCAGGACCGAGCCATGGACCGTCAGCCGCCCCAGATTATAGCTTTGCGTATTCCAGTGATTGCCGACGCCCAGATAGACATCGTCCACCCGCGCCGGATCGATGCCCGCGCGCTCGATCGCCGCATTGACGACATGACTCGACAGGACCGGCGCTTCGGTGTCGTTGAACGCGCCCCGATAGGCTTTGCCGACGCCGGTGCGGGCGGTGGAGACGATGGCTGCTTCACGCATGGGTAATTCCTTGTTCGAAAAAAGCGGATCAGAAACCCGTCATGTTTGTGGGGCCCCAAAAGGCGCGCATTTCGACGACTTCGTCGGCTTCGTTGAAGCGGAATGTGTCGATCACGTCGATGCGCTTGGCGCCGCCGTCATAGTTGAGGTGAACTGCAAAGGGGAACACCGCATAGTCACCGGCGATGCGCACCGGCCCTTCCAACGTCAGCTTCGCGCCTGTCTGCATCAATTCGGCATAAAAGGCGCGGATCGCCTCACGACCATGATGAATTGGCGCGCCGATCGGGTCTTCGACCGTGGCGTCCTGCGCATAAAGCGCGGCAACGGCATCGGCACTGCCAGCATCGAATGCGGCGACATAGGCATGGACGGCGGCTTCCATCTTTTGCGGGTTCGGCATTGGGTTACTCCGGAAAATAGCGGGTGATGGCGTCGACCACGAGCGCAGGCTTGTACGCGCCCTCGATCTCCACGGTGATGCGGATGACGCACTGGATGGTGTCGCCCTTGGCCTCTTCGACCGACTGGATAACGCCGGTGCCGCGAATGCGCGACCCGACCTTCACCGGCATCAGGAACCGCGTACGGTCCATGCCGACATTGAGGCCGTTCGTGAACCCGCGCACCTCGATCATCTGCGGCATGAACAGGTTGGTGAGGCTGAGCGTCAGATAACCGTGCGCGATGGTCGCGCCGAACGGGCCGTCCTGGGCCTTGACGGGATCGACATGGATCCACTGATGATCGCCCGTGCAGTCGGCAAAGGCGTCGATCCGGTCCTGTTCGATCGTCAGCCATTCGCTGGCGTGCAGCGCCGTGCCGTCCTTGCCGATCAGGTCGCGCGGGCTTTCGAAGATCAACGGCATGTCAAGCTCTCTGGCTCGACACGGCCACGATCTCGCCGGTCATGTAGGAGGACAGGTCGCTCGCCAGGAACATCATGACATTGGCGATTTCCCACACTTCGGCCGGGCGCTTGAACGCTTCCTTCTCGACCAGCTTGTCGAGCGCGTCCTGCGTCGTCACCTTGGCGAGGAAGGGGTGCATGGCGAGGCTGGGCGAGACGGCATTGATGCGCACGCCATGCTCCGCCGCCTCGATCGCGGCGCAGCGGGTGAAGGCCATGACGCCCGCCTTGGCCGCGGCATAATGGGCTTGGCCCTTCTGCGCGCGCCAGCCCAACACTGACGCATTGTTGACCATGACACCGGACTTCGCCGCATACATGGGCGGCAGGAAGGCGCGGGTCATGCGGAACAGCGACGTCAGCGTGACGTCGAACACGCGGTTCCACTGGTCGTCGGTCATATCGACAATGTCGGCCTCTCCGCCAAGACCCGCGTTATTGATCAGCACGTCCACTTTGCCCAGCGCCGCGATCGCCGCATCGCGCAAGCCTTGCACGGCGTCCTCGTTGGTCACGTCGCATACGAACAGGCCAGGGCGCTCGCCACCCACTTCGTCCGCAATCCGATCCGCCGCTTCGTTCAGGCGGCGTTCGTGGAAATCGCTGATGAAGACCTTTGCGCCTTCCTCGGCCGCGCGCTTGGCAGCGGAAAAGCCGATGCCGGTGCCCGCCGCCGCAGTGATGACGACCGTCTTGCCCTTGAGCAGCCCGCGCGGCTCGGGATAGGGCGGCACGGGGGAGGTGGGGGTAATCATGCAAAATCCTTCGCTGTTGCCAGGGCGCTTGCGGCCCCATGCTGATCGTCCGTCGCGTCGGCCTCGCCCGCCTGCTCGGCGTCCAGCAGCAGGCTAGCCAGCGCCTCACGATGCTGGTCGGGCGTGCCCAGCCAGCTGCTCGTCGCGCGCGCGCGCTTGAAATAGAGATGGGCGTGATGTTCCCAGGTAAAGCCGATGCCGCCATGCAGCTGGATCGCGTCGCCCGTGACAGACCGATAGGCGTCGGACGCATAGCTGCGGGCGATATGGCAGGCCTCCGCCATTTCCACGCCATCCTCGTCAATCGCGGCGGCGGCATAATAAGCAGCGGAGCGCGACGCCTCGATCAGCAGCATCATATCGGCCAGCATATGCTTATAAGCCTGGAACGATCCGATCAGACGGCCGAACTGCACCCGCTGCTTGGCGTAATCGACCGTGGCATCCAAGCTATATTGCATCCCGCCCGTCTGCTCGGCGGCCAGCAGCCCCGCGCCGATGGTCAGCGTCCGGGCGATCGCCGCCTTCGCACTGCCCGGCTCGCCCAGCAGCATGGCGGGCGTCACATCGCAATCGAACCGCAACGTGGCGAAACGCCGCGTGCGGTCGAGGCTAGGCAGCATCTCGATAGTCAGGCCCGGCGTCCCCGCTTCCAGCACGACCAGACTGTCGTCGGCGGTGGCGACCAGGATCAGGTCCGCGACATGACCGAACGGCACGAAATCGGCCGTGCCCGTCAGCCGCCCTTCCGACAGGGTCGGGCGGGCGGCCGTTCCGGCAAAACAGGCCCGCGTGCCCGATGCCAGAAGCGGAAGGAGTGTCGTACGCTGCCCCTCGTCTCCCGCCGCCAGCACCACCTGCACCGCCAGCACCGCCGTCTCGAAATAGGGCACGGGCGCAAGGACGCGGCCCGTTTCCTCCAGCACAAGCGCCATTTCGACCGCGCCCAGCCCCAGCCCGCCAAATTCCTCCGGCACCATCAGTCCGGCAAAACCCATCTCGCCCGCCAGCGCCTGCCACAGGCCGTCGTCAAAGCCGTCCGGCCCTTCCACTGCAGCGCGGATCACGTCGGGATTGGCCGCGTCGGTCAGGAAATCGCGTGCGGCGTCCTGGATGGCGCGCTGGTCGTCGCTGAGCGCAAAGTCCATCAGGCCGCTCCGTAAACCGGCTTGGCGGGTTCGCGGGTCTGGATCAAGCCGCGCACGATCCCGTCCATCTCGCTCGCCTCGATCCGCGCGCCCTTGTCGTAGGCGGGACTGTCGGTCCAGCCCTGCGAGAGGAAGACCTGACCGCCCTTCAGTTCGAACACCTGGCCGGTGACGCCCTTCGACTGTTCGGACACCAGATAGGCGACCAGCGGCGCCATATTCTCGGGCGCGAACAGGTCGAACTCGCCTTCCTTGGCTTCCATGTCGAAGGCACCGGTATTGGTCATCCGCGTGCGGGCATTGGGCGCCAGTGCATTGGCGGTGATGCCCAACCGCCCGAGTTCCGCCGCCTGGACCAGCGTCAGCCCGGCGATCCCCGCCTTGGCGGTGGAGTAGGCCGACTGACCAACCGACCCTTGCAGGCCCGCGCCGCTCGTCGTGTTGATGATGCGCGCATCGACCGGATGACCAGCCTTGCTCTGCGCGCGCCAATATTCCGCGGCATGGCGGCTCGTGCAGAAATGGCCGCGCAGATGGACGCGCAACACGGCGTCCCATTCCTCGGGCGAGCAGGTGAAGAACATCCGATCGCGCACGAAACCTGCATTGTTGACGACGGCGTGCAGCGCGCCGAACGTGTCGAGTGCCGCCTCGACCATGCGCTTGCCCGCATCCCAGTCGGCGACGTCATCGGTATTGGCGATGGCTTCACCGCCCATGGCGCGGATTTCATCGACCACCTGCTCGGCCGCGCCTTTGGTTTCGCCCGCCTCGCCATGGGTGCCCACGCCCAGATCGTTGACGACGACCTTCGCGCCTTCCGCCGCCAGGCCCAGCGCATAGGCCTTGCCCAGGCCATTGCCGGCCCCGGTTACGATCGCAACACGTCCTTCGCAGATACCCACGTCTTCTACTCCTTCATTGCGCCGGGACGGGGATCAGCAGATGCTGACTGACGTCCCCGACCAGATCGAGCAGCGCATAATCGCGCTCGGAAAAATGCCATTGCCCGTCCATCCGGACGAACGCGTCATGGTAACGGCCTACGCAGATCGCCTGTAAAGGCAGCGTCGGCGTGGCCTGGAAAACGGTGTAATAGGACCGGCAGGTGGCCGTGTCGGCTGCTTCATCCACCTCCACGATCGGATTGGTGATGACATGCTTGGTGCGCGGCGTGCCGCAGGGATAGAGGTGCACATGCGCGCGCCACAGCGCCAGCATCGGCGCCGATCCCTCCACCACATCGCCGTCGCCGGTCCGGATGCGCGCGCGTTCGAACAAAGCGGCGACCGCTTCCAGATCGCCTGCGTCCATCAGTTCGGCATAGCGATACAGCAGGTTCGTAATGAGCGTCGCACTGTTCATGCCTGCGACTCCGCCGCCTTGCGCTGGCGCGCCTGGGCCGTTTCGCCGGTGAGGCGGACGGCGATCGCGTCGGACGCGACGCGCTGCGCTTGGCGTTCGTCGCCTGCCGCAGCAAGCGGCTCGGCCTCGATCAGATCGGTCAACGCGGCGCGCGCCAGTTTCTGATACTCGCCCTGGCCGTCATTCTTCCACGTCACCTGATGCGGTTCGAACGTCTTGACCACCTTGGCCGGATTGCCGACCACCAGGCTGCGCGGCGGAGTCTGCGTATCGGACTTCACCAGGCTGAGCGCCGCGACCAGATTTTCCGGCCCGATGATCGCATTGTCCAGGATGACCGCATTCATGCCGATCAGGCTGTTCTCGCCAATCTCGCAGCCATGGATGATCGACCCGTGCGCGATCGTCGCGCCCCGGCGGATGATCGTGTCGCGCAACTGGTTGGCGTGAACCGTCACGCTGTCCTGGATGCTGCTGTCGCCTTCCACTACGATCCGCCCGAAATCGCCGCGCAGCGACGCACCCGGCGCGATGAAGCAGCCCGGCCCCACGATCACGTCGCCGATCAGCGACGCCAGCGGATGGACGTAGCTGGTCGGGTCAACCACGGGGACGATCCCCTGATAGGCGTAGCAGGGCATGGGGCGGGCCTTCCGATTACAGCCGCTCGATGATGGTGACGTTGGCCTGCCCGCCGCCCTCGCACATCGTCTGCAGGCCATAGCGGCCGCCGGTGCGCTCCAGTGCATTCAGCAGCGTCGTCATGATCCGCGCGCCGGTGGCGCCGATCGGATGGCCGAGCGCAATGCCGCCGCCCTGCACGTTCACCTTTTCATGCGGTACGCCCAGTTCCTGCATCCACGCCAGAGGAATGGACGCAAAGGCCTCGTTACATTCGAACAGGTCGATGTCGTCCACCGTCAGGCCCGTCTTGGCCAGCGCGTGCTGGGTCGCCGGGATAGGTCCGGTCAGCATCCAGACGGGATTGGCCGCCCGCACCGAAATATGATGGATGCGCGCGCGGGGCTTGAGGCCATAGTCCTTCACGGCACGTTCGCCTGCGATCAGCAGGGCGGCGGCCCCGTCGCAATTCTGGCTGGCCACGCCCGCCGTCACCTTGCCGCCTTCGCGCACCGGCTTGAGGCTGGCCATCCCTTCCAGCGTGCTGGTCGGACGGATCGTTTCGTCCTTCGCCAGCCCCTCGAATGGCGCGACCTCATTGTCGAACCAGCCATTGTCCCAAGCCGCCTGCGCGCGCAGATGGCTCGCCAGCGAGAATTGCTCCATCGCCTCGCGGCTGATGTTCCATTTGTCGGCGATCATCTCCGCCGATCGAATCTGGTCGATCTCCTCGTCGCCATAGCGTGCGTCCCAGCCTTTGGAGCCGCGGAACGGCCCTTTGTCGAAGCCGAATTGCGGACCGACATGCATCGCGGACGAAATGGGAATCTGGTTCATCGCCTGGCTCCCGCCCGCGACGACGATATCCTGCGTACCACTCATCACACCCTGCGCTGCAAAATGCACCGACTGTTGCGAGGAGCCGCATTGACGATCGATCGTCACGCCCGGAACATGCTCCGGCAGGCCAGCGACCAGCCAGGCGGTGCGGGCGATATCGCCTGCCTGTCCGCCGATGGTGTCGTTGCAACCCCACACCACATCGTCCACCAGATTGGCGTCCACCCCGGTACGGCGGATCAGTTCGGCGATGGGAAACGCCGCCAGGTCGGCGGGGTGGACATGGGCCAGGCTGCCCTTCTTGCGGCCGATCGGGGCACGGACGGCGTCGATGATATAGGCTTCAGCCATTTTTTGTCTCTCGTGCAAAGGTCTGGTCCGGCCCCATGGGCTGGTCGAACATGCGCGCGGCGATGCGCGCGCGATGGAAGGCGGGCGTGCCCCATGTCTGCGTCAGCGCGACCGTGCGCTTGAGGAAGAGGTGGACGTCCACCTCCCAGCTATAGCCCATCGCGCCATGCACCTGGATGGAGGCGCGGGCGGCCTTGTCTGCGGCTTCCAGCGCGACGATCTTGGCATGGCTGACGCGTGCGCGGCTCTGCACATCCTGCGCGCCGATTTCCGCCGCTGCAGCCGCCACGACCGGCTTGGCGAATTCGATGGCGGTCTGCGCGGAGGCGAGATGATGCTTGACCGCCTGATAGCTGCCGATCGGCTTGCCGAACTGCTGGCGCTCCTTCGCATAATCGACCGCCAGATCGACCGCGCGCTGGGCCAGACCCAGCGCCTGCGCGGCGGAAAACAGCGCGGCGCGATCCAGCGCCAGATCCCAGTCGCCCTTGCCGAGGGCGGTAGCATCGGCCGCGTCCCACGCCACCGAAAACAGGCGGCGGAACGGATCGATGCTGGGCTGCGCGGTCAATGTCACCTGATCGGGCGTGGCGAGGAAGGTTTCGCCATCCTTTTCCAGCAGGATCGCCGCCGCGCTATCGGCATTGGCGACGAAGGGATTGGCCGGATGGGCGATCGCGATGGTCGCGGTCGGATCGGTCAGGATCGCATGGTCGGGCGCCAGCGCCGCCAGCAGCGGCGCGGCCACGCCCGCGCTTTCGACCAGCGGTTCGGGCAGGGCGACATAGCCCGCTTCCTGCGCGATAAGGGCGAAGTCGGTTTCGGCAAGGCCGATGCCGCCCGCCGCTTCGGGCAGCAGCACCAGCGTCAGCCCGGTTTCGACGATTCCGGCCCAGCGCGCATCGTCGCGCGCGACGCCCGCTTCCATCATCTTGCGCCAATGGTCGGGCGTGCAGCTATCGGCGAACAGCGTCCGCGCCGTTTCCGCAAACATCAGTTGCTCGTCGTTCAGGGTGAAGTCCATCTGCGCTCCTCCCTTTAGCGTGGCAGGCCGAGCATGCGCTCGGCGATGATGTTGCGCTGAATCTCGTTCGACCCGGCATAGATAGGACCGGCGAGCGCGAAGATATAGTCGTCGATCCAATCCACCGGCGCCGCGTCCGGCGCGTCGTGCGTCAATTCCGCCAATGGGCCAAGGATGGCCAGCGCCGTCTGGGTCAGGTGGATGTCCATTTCCGACCAGAAGATCTTGTTGGTGCTCGCTTCCGGCCCGATCTTCGCGCCCGCGATCAGGCGCGACGCGGTTTGATAGATGTTAAGCGCGTAAGCGTCCGCATTCATGTGCGCGCGCACGACATCGGCTTCCAGCGCGGGATCGGCGCTGTTGCCATGCGCGGTCCACAGATCGGCCAGCTTGGCCGCCGCCACCTGATAGCGGGCAGGGGAGCGCAGCATCAGCCCGCGCTCGAAACCGGCCGTCGCCATGCAGATATGCCAGCCCTGGCCTTCGTCACCCAGCCGGTTGAAGGCGGGAACGCGGACATCCTCCAGGAAAATTTCGGCGAACCCGATATGGCCGTTGATCTTCTTGATCGCATTGACGGTCACGCCGGGCGCATCGAGCGGGAAGAAGATGAGGCTCAGCCCCTTGTGCCGTTCCGTTCCGGGCGTGCGGAACAGACCGAATGCCCAGTCGGCGAACACGGCGCGGCTCGACCAGATCTTGTGGCCGTTCAGCACATAGTCGTCGCCATCCTGCACGCAGGTGGCGCGCACCCCTGCCAGATCGCTGCCCGCCTGCGGCTCCGACCAGGCCTGCGCCCAGATTTCCTCGCCGCTCGCCATCTTGGGCAGGAAGCGCTGCTTCTGTTCATGCGTGCCGAATTCGATCAGCGTGGGTCCGAGCAGGAAGATGCCGTTCTGGTTGACCCGCCCCGGTGCCCCGGCGCGATAATATTCCTCCTCGAAGATCAGCCATTGGATCAGGTCCAGGCCACGCCCGCCATATTCGGTGGGCCATGTCACCATGCCCCAGTCGCCGGATTTTAGCGTCTTTTCCCATTGGCGATGGGCTTCGAAGCCTTCGCGGGTCGCGTCGAAATGCTCCAGCGGCGCGGCTGGCACATTGGCGGCCAGCCAGGCGCGCACTTCGGCGCGAAACGCCTGCTGCTGGGGGGTGTAAGTCAGGTCCATCAGAACTTCGCCGTGCCCTTTCCGTCGGCAAAGGCGTCGCGCGCCTTCTGGCTGTCTTCATGCATATACATTTCCAGGGTGAAGCCCTGTTCGATGCGGTAATGGGCGGATGGGTCGGTCGGCTCGATCAGGTTCAGCGCCTGCTTGGCGATGACGAGCGCCGCGCGGCTCTTGGACGCGATGATCTCGCAGAAGGCATAGGCCTCGTCCTTCAACTGCTCCAGCGGCACGACCTTGTGGATCGACCCGTGGCGATGCGCATCCTCGACCGATATTCTTCCGCCGGTGAAGAAATTGGCGCGGACCATCTGGACCGGCAGCATCCGGCTCATGAAGGCCGCGCCGCCCATCGCGCCGCGATCAATCTCTGGCAGCGAGAAATAGGCGCCCTCCGCCGCGATCAGCGCGTCGCAGGCGCCTGCGATATTGACGCCGCCGCCGATGACGAAACCGTGCAGCGCGCCGACCACGGGGATCGCGCATTCGCGGATCGCCTTGAAGGTCTGATAATTATCGCGGTTGAGCTTGGCGATCCGCTCGGGATGCGCCGCCATTTCCTTGATGTCGACGCCGCCGCAAAAGCCGCGACCCTCGGCGCGGATCAGGATGCAGCGCACATCCTCGTTCGCCGCCGCTTCCCACACCAGCGCGGGGATCGATTCCCAGCCCAGCGTGTCGAAGGCGTTGACCGGCGGATGGTCGAACAGGATTTCGGCGATGCGGTCCTTGACCGTCAGGGTAATGGGCATGTCTTGTCCTCTCTCAGGCGACCGGCGCCGAAGCGGGCAGGGGTTCACGGCCCAGCGCGGCCAGCGATGCAAGCCGCTCATGTGCTTCGGCGACGATGCGGTCGACCAGTTCCTGGCAACTCGGGATCTCGCCAATCCGGCCACCCACGACGCCGGTCGCCATCACGCCCTGTTCGATGTCGCCATCGACCACCGCCTTCTGGATCAGCATCGGCATGGTCGCGGACATCATCGCCTGCTTGAGCGGCATGGCGCCATGGGCGGTCATGCCGCGCGCCGCCTTGATGAGGCCGAGCCAGGACGCGCCGGTCTGCTTCTTCATCGCAAGGCTCGCTTCGAAGGCGCGCAGCCACAGGCCGATTTCGCCGGACTTTTCGATCCGGTCCATCAGCTTGGTCCGCACCATGCGCTGCGGGATGCCGTCCAGCTTGGTGGTGACGACGATGCCGTCGGTCGACGCCTTGAGATATTCCGCCTTGGCGCTGTCGGGCACCGGGCTTTCCTTCGTCAGCAGGAAGCGCGTGCCCATGGCAATGCCGACCGCGCCATAAGCCATCGCCGCCGCCAAGCCACGCCCGTCGGCAAAGCCGCCGCTCGCGATCACCGGCACCTTCACCGCGTCCAGCACCTGCGGCAGCAGCACGGTGGTGGGCACCGATCCGGTATGCCCGCCGCCTTCGCCGCCCTGGACATTGACCATGTCGACACCCAGTTCGACCATCTTCTGCGCATGCTTCACCGCGCCGACGGTGGGCACGCACAAGATGCCCGCGTCCTTGAACCGCCCGATCATCTTGGCGTTGGGCCCACGCCCGAAGCTGACCGCGCGCACCTGGTCCTTATTCTCCAGGATCAGGTCGACGATTGCGTCCGCGCCCGGCTGGAAACTGTGGAAATTGACGCCGAACGGCTTGTCCGTGCCCCGCCGCACCGCCAGCAGCTTTTCGCGCGCCTCCGGCGGGGTCATCACCGCCGCGCCCAGAAAGCCGAACGCGCCCGCATTGCTCGACCCGATCACCAGCGACGGCTCGGCGACCCAGCCCATTGCGGTCTGGATGATCGGCCAGCGGCAGCCCAGTCGTTCGGTCAGAATCGTGTGCAGCGGCTCGCCCATCATTCGCTCGCCTGCTTCTTGTCCGCGGGCGTTTCGCCCGCCTCACGCTTGTTCGCCGCGGCCATTTCCTTGGCGCCCAGCCCGGCGATGGAACTGCCCTGGACCAGGTCGTTCTGCGCATGAGCGAAATGGTGCATATGATATTGCGCGTCCATCGCGTTGCGCTTGCCCATCAGTTCCTCGACATGGTTGATAGCCTGCTTGGTCAGCCAGTTGCCGAGGCGCGGCTGCGCGACCAGCTTGGCCGCCATCGCCGCCACCGTCTCGCGCAGCGCCTCGCGCGACACGATCTTGTTGACCATGCCGAACTGTTCGGCGCGCTGTGCGCTCATCCGTTCGCCCAGCAGCAGAAATTCCTTGGCGACGCGCGGCGGCAGTTCATAGGCGTGGGCGAAATATTCGACGCCCGGAATGCCCATGCGGTTGACCGGGTCCTGGAAGAAGGCATCGTCGGTCGCGACGATCAGGTCGCAGACCCAGGCGAGCATCAGCCCGCCCGCGACACAAGCGCCCTGCACCATGGCGATGGTCGGCTTGGCCACGTCGCGCCAGCGTCGGCACATGCCGACATATTGCTCCTTCTCGCGCGTGTAAAGCAGTTCGGCGGCGGGCTTGTTGACATGCCCCGGCACCATCAGCCGGTTCTCGAAATGCTGATGCACGTCGCGGCCCGGCGTCCCGATGTCGTGCCCGGCGGAAAAATGCTTGCCGTTGCCGCCCAGCACGATGCAGCGCACGTCGTCGTCCGCCGACGCGCGGATGAACGCATCGTCTAGTGCATAGGTCATCTGGCCATTCTGGGCATTGTTGAAGCCCGGCCGGTTTAGCATGATCCACGCGACCTGGTCGATCACCTCATAGGTGACCGGCATGTCGGTCTCATAGACGATGTCGACCTGCTGCGGTTCGACAAGGCGATCGGTCTCGTTCATGTCAGGCGGCTTTCCGGTCTCCGGCGGGATTGTCCTTGAACACGGTCGCCCGCACATTGTTGGGGTCGATCTGCGCGATGATCGCCAGTTGTTCGGTCGTGGGCGCGGGGGTCGTCGGAATCTCGTCGGCGATCTTCGCCAACGGGAAGCCGGTATTGTCCTGCACCTCCTCGAAGGTGACGCCGGGATGCAGCGACACGACGCGGATCTGGTGGTCGGGACCGCCGAAATCCATCACGCACAGGTTGGTGACGATGATGCGCAGGTCCAGCCCCTTGGGCGGCTGGCCGTTGACATAGCGCGCCGGATTATAGCCCGCCATGCACACGAAATCGACTTCGCCCTCAATGAAGGACCGCTTGTTATGATTGGGAAAGAAGAAGCTGTTGGGATGACTGATCGAGTTGCCGGGAAAGCCGCGCGCGCCCAGCATGGCGATCTTGGGCTTCTTATGATCACCGATCGCACTGATGTTCGCCTGACCATAGCGGTCCAGCTGCACCGGGCCGACCAGTGCATGGCGCTTGCCGCTCCACAGCGCGGAAAAGACGCGGTCATAATTGGCGATGCCCTCGAACTCCGGTTCGGCGGTACGCTTGCCCGGGCCGACCGGCTCACTGGTATAATAGACTTCGCCGTCCGTGGTCTGGATGGCGGGGGCGAAGGTCAGCTTAGCGAGGCCCGCGCCGATCCGGGGCAGGGGGCCGATGCCGGTCGCCATCACCTCGCCATTGTCGCGCCAGGCTTGCGCGCAGGCGACGATGACGAGTTCAGCGAGCGAATAGGGGGTGTCGGTCATGGCTCTGGCTCTCGCTCAATAGATGGGGACGGGCAGGGCAGCGACGGCATCCGCGCCGCCGATCGCGGCCTGATAGTCGGCCTCGGACACGTCGATATATTTGGCCTTATAGTCCGCCCAGGCGTCGGGCGAAGCGGCGCTGTCGACATAGGTCTTGATGTGTTTCAGATCGAGCTGATAGTCCGGATCGGCGCTCGTGGGATGCGCACCCAGCGGCGTTTCGGCGACGCCGGTGATCATCGCGCGCTCCACTAGATTATAGCGGCTGTTGGCCTTCATATCCAGATCGGCGGTCGAGACGATCTTTTCGACCGTGGCAAAGCTCTTGCCCGCAGCGCGGACCAGCAATTCGTCGAACAGGGCGTCCTTGCTGAGCGTCAGTAGGTTGCCGCGTTCGTCGGACCGGTGCGCGTGGATCAGCGCGACGTCGGGGACCAGCGCGGGCATGGCGACCAGTTCCTCGCCATCGCCATAGGGGCTTTTGACGAATTTGAAGTCGAAACCTGATTGTTTGATGATGTCGGTGCCGATGCCCACGCGCGTCGGCAGGAAGGGCAGCTTCATCGCCCCGGCGCGCAGACCCCAGTGATACAGGCCTTCATCCAGTTCCAGCACTTCGAACGCGCCCGACTGGCGGCCGTTGCGGAAATGCGGCTCCAGCGGAAAATGGTCGAGGCTGGCGAAGGCGAACACCAGTTTCCTGATCTTGCCCGACGCAGCCAGGATGCCGACGTCCGGCCCGCCATAGCCCGCCATCACCGTCAGATCCTTCAGTCCCGAACGTGCAATCGCGCGGATCAGCGCCATGGGCTTGCGCCGCGTCGCCCAGCCACCGATGCCGATGGTCATGCCGTCGGAAAGTTGATCGACGATGTCGTCCACCGTCATGCGCTTGTCGAGCATAGTCTCAGTCATCCTTTGAGTTAGTCCTGTTCGTGGGCCCATTTATGGCCCCAATCGCTTACGCCCAGGCTGGTCGTCGGCACCCAGGTCGCCGGATCGATGACCAGGCCGTTCCATCCATATTCAATGTCGAACCCGCCCGGCGTCTGCATATAGAAAGACGTCATCTTGTCGTTCACATGCCGTCCCAGCGTCGCCGACAGCGGCACCTTGCCCTTGCTCTTGAGCACCCGATCATAGGCGCGGCCGACATCTTCCAGCGCCCCGACTTCCAGCATCATATGCACCGCGCCATTGGGGCTTTCGGGCAATTGACCCAGCGCCAGGCTGTGGTGACGGCTATTGCAGTGGAGAAACGCAAAGCCGACCCCCGGATCGTCCGCCCCGCCACCCATCAGGTAGAAGCGGCCAAGGTCGGTATCGCCAAAGCCCAGCACATCCTTGTAGAATTGATGCGTTTCCTCGAAATTTGGCGCGGTCAGGACGATATGGCCCAGTCCCATGTCGCCATTGTCGCCCGTAACGAAACGGGTGACGGCGGCGGGCGATACGAACGGCGCATAATCGACGAAGCGACCATAGAATAATTCCATGGCATTGCCCGCCGGGTCCGACGATCGCGCCAGTTCATACACCTGGCGCGCGCGCGCTTCCATGACGTCGGCGCGTTCCACCGGGCGGCCTGCCGCCTCCAATGCCGCAAGCGCCGCCTCGAAATCCGCGCGAGTCGCACATTCCCAGCCCGGCGCGACGAAAGCATCGCGATCGCTCTGCTGCACCCAGAGGCGAAAGGGCCGGTCGTCCATGCGGAACAGCGCAACATCGGCCCGATCCGACTGCGCAGGCATCAATCCCGCAACATCACAGGCGAAATCCCGCCAAGCCGACAGGTCGCGCGCCTCGATAATCACATAGCCCAGCGATTTTACTGCCATTTCCTGCTGCCCTGCCCCATTGTCCCTCTATCGTTCGCGGCTTGTCACTTGCATCGTTAAACCGTCAATTTGACTACGCAAATCTTTTCGCGATACGCATGTCGGCCATCAAATCTCGCACGACGATCATGGTCATGCAACGATCCAATGGTAATTCGTTCGTGAATCGACTATAAGCATCGCGCAGAATGTGCAAGCCCTGTTTGTCTTGACGTTTTGCGTAAAGAAGAATTATATAAGCTACGCATGTTGCCGATATGGGTGACGCAGCTTTTGATGGAGACGATGATGGCGGGATTGGCGGCAAGTCCACTGACGGGTGCGGTAGAGGCGGCCGTGCCATCGCCTGAGACGCTGGTTGAGCGCGCCCGCGCCATGATCCCGGTCCTACGGGAACGCGCCCGCGCCTGCGTCAAGGCTGGCAATGTGTCCGACGAAACCATTGCGGAGATGAAGGCGGCCGGCTTCTTCCTCATTCTTCAGCCGCGCCGCTGGGGCGGCTATGAAATGCATCCCAATGTCTTTTTCGACGTGCAAAAGGCGCTGGCCGAAGGCTGCATGTCGACCGGATGGATGTATGGCGTCGTCGGATGCCACCCCTATGAACTCGCGCTGTTCCACGACGAAGCGCAGGCGGAGGTGTGGACCGACAATCCCGACATGCTCGTATCGTCCACCTATCAGCCGGTGGGCAAGGTCGAAACGGCCGAAGGCGGCTTCTATCTGTCCGGACGCTGGGGCTTCTCGACCGGATCGACCCATTGCGGCTGGGTGCTATTGGGCGCGATCAATTTCGACACCAATGGCGGCCCGCCCGACATGCGCACCTTCCTGCTGCCGCGCACCGATTATCAGGTGATCGAAGGCGCATGGGACACATTCGGTCTTCAGGGCACGGGCAGCTTCGACATCCTGGTCGACCGCGTATTCGTCCCCGATTATCGCACGCACAAGGCCAGCGACGGTTTTGCCTGCGCCAATCCGGGGCAGAAGGAAAATGACGGTCCGCTCTATCGTCTGCCCTGGGCGCAGGTGTTCATGCGCTCGGTTTCGACGGCAGCCTTCGGTGGCGCGCGCGCCGCGACCAATGCGGCGATAGAGATCATGCAGAACCGGGTGTCCACCAACACGGGCAAGGCGGCCAAGGCCGATCCCTTCCTTCACGCCGCGATCGCGCGGGCGATCGCCGAAGTGAACGAGATGGAACTGACTCATCGCAGCGCCTTTGATGAGATGATGGGCTATGCGGAGCGCGGCGAACCCGTGCCGATGGAACGGCGCGGCCTGTTTGCCTATCAGTCGGCCAGCGTCGTGCGGCGCATGGCGGATCTGGTCGATGACATGGTGAAGCTGCTGGGCGGCCGGGCGGTCTATATGTCCAGCCCGATCCTCCAGCCCTGGCTCGATCTGCACGCGGCCCGCGCGCATGTTGCCAATGATCCGGCCAACCGTACCAGCGACGTCATCGGCACGATGCACGGCGAAC
The DNA here is from genome assembly GCF_035989265.1 of Sphingobium sp. HWE2-09. Taxonomy (GTDB): domain Bacteria; phylum Pseudomonadota; class Alphaproteobacteria; order Sphingomonadales; family Sphingomonadaceae; genus Sphingobium. The sequence continues at coordinate 1,038,336 of NZ_JAYKZX010000001.1, forward strand.
CGCCCGCCTTCACGTTCATCTAGAGCGGTTTGTGATCCGATTGCATCGGCCCAACCGCTCTAGATTATTGGTTTTACGCGATTTCCGAGTCATCGGATGAGTCCATCTGATTGGAAATCGCTCTAGGAGGAGCCATCATGGCAGAGGCATTGGCCCGCAAGACGTACAGCGTCACGGGCGGATATGATATTTCGGTTGCCGAACTGGGCGCCGGTCCGGTCGTCGTGTTCATCCATGGCAGCGGCCCGGGCGCGTCGGGCGCGTCCAACTTCCGGCAGAATGCGCAGGCCTTTGCTGACGCAGGCTATCGCGTCGTGCTGCCGGACCTGATCGGCTACGGCCAATCCTCCAAGCCGGAGGGGCTGGACTATACGCTTCAGCTCTTCACCGACACGCTCTACGAAGCGCTGCTCGCTCATGGCGTGGAAAAGGCGACTCTGGTCGGCAATTCGCTCGGCGGCGGGATCGCCATTCAGATCGCGCTCGACCATCCGGAATTTGTCGATCGTCTGATCCTGATGGCGCCGGGCTGCATCCACCCGCGCGAGGAATATTTCAAGATGCCGGGTATCGCCGGCATGGTCAGTTCCTTTGGCGGCGAAGATTTCAGCGAAGATGAGCAGCGTCGTCTCATAACCAATCTGGTATATGATCCCGTCCATGTCACCGACGCCCTGGTGAAGGAGCGCTTCGCGGTCGCCCGCACCCAGCCCAAGGACGTGATCGTCCGTATGCGCACCCCGGACCTCGGGCCGCGTCTGGGCGAACTCAAGATGCCGATCCTGCTCTTCTGGGGCTATAATGAACGCTTCATGCCGCTGGAAGGGATCACGCTGTTCTTCGAGGCGTGCGACGATGTCCGCTGCATCACCTTCAACAAGGTCGGCCATTGGGTGCAGGTAGAGCGCGCCGCGGAATTCAACCGCGCGTCGCTGGATTTCCTGCGTGGCTAGCAATCCCGACCCGATCGCCGCTGCCATGGACATAAGCATGGACTTTCGCGGCGCGATGCGGCGTCTGGCGTCGGGCGTGGCGATCGTCGTCGCGCGCGGCGACGGCGCGCCGGTCGGCATGGCGGCCACTTCGATCACGTCGCTGACGATGGACCCGCCCGCTCTGCTGGTCTGCGTCAACCAGTCGGCGGGCATCCATCCCTGCCTGTCGCCCGGCTGCCCGATCAGCATCAACATCCTGTCGCGGCATCAGCAGCATGTCTCGGCTGCGTTCGGCGGCGCGGTGGCGCGGGACAAGCGGTTCGAGGTCGGCCAATGGATCGCGGACGATGCTGATCTGCCGATACTGAACGAAGCGCAGGCCAATATGAGCTGCACGATCGACAGCATGACGCCCTTTGGCACGCACAGCATCGTCGTCGCCCGCGTCAACGCCGTGCGCTTGTCCGAAACGGTCCAACCCCTCATCTACCAGGATGGAGTCTATTTGTGAGCGACATAGAAGCGCAAAGCCTGAATGACAGCCTTGCGGACGAACTGTATCGCGCCCTGCGGGACGAACGCACCGTCGCGCCACTGATGGGCCGCTATCCGGACCTGACGATAGACGACGCATATAGGATTTCGCTCGGCGCGCTCGAACGGCGCAAGGCGGACGGCGAACGCGTCGTGGGCAAGAAGATCGGCGTCACGTCCAAGGCGGTGCAGGATATGCTGGGCGTGCATCAGCCCGATTTCGGTTTCCTGACCGACCGGATGTTCGTGCAGGGGGATATCGACGTCAAGGCGAACGGCCTCATCCAGCCGCGCGCCGAAGCGGAAATCGGCTTCATCCTCAAGCACAGCCTGAAAGGACCGGGCGTTACCGCGCAACAGGTGATCGACGCGACGGAAGCGATCGTCCCCTGTTTCGAAATCGTCGATAGCCGTATCCAGGACTGGAAGATCGGCATCGTCGACACGGTGGCCGACAATGCGTCCTGCGGCGTCTATGTGCTGGGCGACGCCCGCGCCGATCCCCGCGATCACGACCTGCCCAATCTCCACGTCACCGTGACCAAGAACGGCCAGCCGCTCTCGGAAGGCTATGGTCATGCGGTCCAAGGCTCTCCCGCCGAAGCCGTAGCATGGCTTGCCAATACGCTGGGCGCTCATGGCGTAACGCTGGACGCGGGCGACGTGATTCTCTCGGGCAGCCTGGTGCCGCTCGAACCGGCAAAGGCCGGGGATATATTTGAAATGCAGTTGCATGGCGTCGGCGCCTGCACTGCGCGCTTCGTTTAAGCTGGAGGATTTATGACGGACAAGGTCAAGGCGGCGATCATCGGGTCGGGCAATATCGGCACCGATCTGATGATCAAGATGATCAAATATCCGCAAAATATGGAGCTGGTGGCGGTCGTCGGCGTCGATGAGGCGTCCGAAGGCCTTGCCATGGCCCGCACACGCGGCGTGGCGACCACCCATCAAGGGCTGGAAGGCCTGCAGAAGATGGACGTCTATCCCGACATCGGGATCGTGTTCGACGCGACCAGCGCCTATGCGCACAAGGTGCATGACGCCGCGCTGCGCGCCGACGGCAAGCAGGTGGTGGACCTCACCCCTGCGGCGATCGGACCCTATACGATCCCGACGGTCAATGGCGACGCCAATCTCGATCAGCCCAACGTCAACATGGTGACCTGCGGCGGCCAGGCGACGATCCCGATGGTCGCCGCCGTCAGCCAGGTGGCGACCGTCCATTATGCGGAGATCGTCGCATCGGTGTCGTCCCGCTCGGCTGGCCCCGGCACCCGCGCCAATATCGATGAATTCACCCGCACTACGGCGGGCGCGATCGAAAAGGTCGGCGGCGCGGCGCAGGGCAAGGCGATCATCATCCTCAATCCCGCCGAACCGCCGATGATCATGCGCGACACGGTCTTCACCCTGTCCGAAGGCGCCGACGAAGACGCCATCCGCGCCTCGGTCGAGGCGATGGTGAAGAAGGTGCAGGCCTATGTTCCAGGCTATCGCCTGAAGCAGGAAGTCCAGTTCGAACGCTTCGGCGACAACAACAAGCTCAAGATCCCCGGCCGCGGCGAATTTACCGGCATCAAGACGATGATCCTGCTCGAAGTCGAAGGGGCGGGCGATTACCTCCCCAGCTATTCGGGCAATCTCGACATCATGACCGCCGCCGCCAAGGCGACCGGCGAGCTGCTGGCGCAGCGTATCATTGCAGGAAAGAAGGTGGCGGCATGAATAGCGGTTTCAACGTCGAAGCGGGCGACAAACTCTACATTCAGGACGTTACCCTGCGCGACGGGATGCACGCCATCCGCCATATGTACGGCATCGATCATGTCGCCGCGATCGCCAAGGCGCTGGACGACGCCGGTGTCGACGCGATCGAGGTCGCCCATGGCGATGGCCTGAACGGCGCCAGCTTCAACTATGGCTTTGGCGCGCATACCGACTGGGAATGGCTGGAGGCGGTCGCCGCAGTGCTGACCAAATCGGTGCTGACCACGCTGATTCTGCCCGGCGTCGGCACGGTCGATGAACTGCGCCGCGCCTATGAAATCGGCGTGCGCTCGGTCCGCGTCGCGACGCACTGCACCGAAGCCGACGTGTCGAAACAGCATATCGGCATCGCCCGCGACCTGGGCATGGACGTGTCGGGCTTCCTGATGATGAGCCACATGATCGAGCCGGAACTGCTCGCCAAACAGGCGCTGCTGATGGAAAGCTATGGCGCGCAATGCGTCTATGTCACCGACAGCGGCGGCGCGCTCGACATGGATGGCGTCCGCGCCCGGTTCGAAGCCTATGACCGCGTGCTCAAGCCCGAAACCCAGCGCGGCATGCACGCGCATCACAATCTCTCGCTCGGCACCGCCAATTCGATCGTCGCGGCGCAATGCGGCGCGGTACGGATCGACGCATCGCTGACCGGCATGGGCGCAGGCGCGGGCAATGCCCCGCTCGAAGTGTTTATCGCTGCCGCAGACCGCAAGGGCTGGAACCATGGCTGCGACGTCAATGCGTTGATGGATGCGGCCGAAGATCTCGTCCGCCCGCTGCAGGTCCGCCCGGTCCGGGTCGATCGCGAAACGCTCGCACTGGGCTATGCCGGCGTCTATTCCAGCTTCCTGCTCCACGCGGAAAAGGCGGCCCAGACCTACGATCTCGACACCCGCACCATCCTGGTCGAACTGGGCCGTCGCAAGATGGTCGGCGGTCAGGAGGATATGATCGTGGACGTCGCGCTCGACATGGTAAAGGCCCGCGAAGCCGCCGTCTGACGCCTGACAATCGCTCCGGTCGGGCATCTGTCCCGACCGGAGCCTATGCAATAAGGAGAGGGGTGTGACGGCGAAGCGAAGCCTGTCGCTCGACCATATCACCGTCACCGACACGACCCCCTGGCAACTGGCCGAGTTGGCGGCGGAGACGGGTTGTTCGGGTATCTGCCCCTTCCTCCATGCGATGGCGGTCCTGCCCGCGATGCCGCCTTATGATCTGGTGCGCGATGCCAGCGCGCGTCGGACCATGCGCGATACGCTGGCGGCGACGGGCATGAGCGTCGATCTCATCTACCCCTTCACCGTGGCGGGCCGATCCCTGATCGCCGATTTCGCCCCCGCGCTGGAAGCCGGTGCGGACATTGGCGCGACGCTCGCCAATATCCTCTGCTACGATCGTGATCCGGCGCGCCGATCGGACAATCTGTCGGCGCTGGCGGAACTGGCCGCGGGGTTCGGCATCGGTCTGGCGATCGAATTTTACCCCCCTCGCAGGTGCGCACCCTTGCCCAGGCCATTGCAGAGATCGACCAAATCGGCCGCGCGGACATCGGGGTAACAGCGGACCTGCTGCACATCATGCGCGGCGGCGATGCAGAGGCGAGCATCGCGCTGCTGTCCCATCCGGCCATCCGGATCGGCCAGATTGCCGATGGCCCCGCAGACATGCCAACCGACAGGATCGAGTGGGAAGCAGGCATTCAGCGCCTGTTGCCCGGCGAAGGCGCGTTCGGCATCCCCGCCTTCGTCGCCGCGCTCGCCCCCCAGGTGCCGCTCAGCGTCGAAGTCCCGCAACAATCCGCCATCGAAGCAGGCCTCTCCCCCCTGGATCGCGCGCGCGCGGCGGTGGACGCGGCCCGCGCCGCCCTCCGCACCCCATGACACAGCATAAAAGCAGGAGAGTGAAGCAATGGCAGGCAGGTTGGAGGGCAAGGTCGCGATCGTGACCGGCGCCGGTCGGGATGGCAATATCGGCGTTGCAATCTGTGAGGCCTATCTGCGCGAAGGCGCCCGCGTCATCGCCACCGATTTTCGCGACGAAGAACGGGCCGCCATTGTCGCGCGCATGGAGCGGGTCGCCCCGGCGGACGCCTTCCGCTTCATGGCCCATGATGTCACCAGCGAAGCCGACTGGGCGCGGGTGGCGCAGGATACGGAAGCGGCTTTTGGCGGCATCGACATCTTGGTCAACAATGCCGGCATCGCCATCCATGCCGGGATCGAACATTCCTCGCTCGATGACCTGCGCAAAGTGATGGCGGTCAATCATGACGCGCTGTTCCTGGGCATGAAGGCCTGCCTGCCTGCGCTCAAGCAGAGCGTGGAGCGGTTTCCCGGCGGCGGCGCGATCATCAACAATCTGTCGATGGCCTCCTATATGCCCAGCGCTATCAATATCGGCTATCACACGTCCAAGGCGGCGGGCCGAATGCTGACGCTGTGCGCAGCGATCGAGTTCGGGCCGATGAAGATCCGCGTCAATTCCGTCCACCCCGGCCTCACCATGACGCCGCTGATCCGCGAAGGCCTGGCCGATTATGTGAAGCTGGGCGCCTATGAAAGCGTCGAGGCGGCAGCAGCAAGCATTGCGGGCATGGGCGCGCTCGGCATCAGCAGCGATCCGGAAGATACCGCCCACGCTTTCGTCTATCTGGCGTCGGAAGAGGCGCGCTTCGTCACCGGCGCGTCCATCTATCATGACGGCGCCATCGGCCAGCGTTACTGATCCCGCGAAAGGACGAATATCATGCGTCACCTTGTCGATCCGGCGCTGTTGCCCGGACTGGACCTTATGCCCTCGCTCGACCTCAATGCGCAAAGCCTGCCCCTGATCCGGCAGGGCATGGCGCAGATGACCGCGATGGTCCCCGAACCCCAGGGCACCGGCGTCATTTGGCGGGATGAGCAGGTGGAAACCGCCGATGGCCGTCTCGTACCCGTGCGCATCTATACGCCCACTGGGGGAGCGCCCTCCGCGCTGCCCGCCATCCTGCACATCCATGGCGGCGGCTATGTGATGGGATCGGTCGGGACCAATCATGTCGCAAACATGCTGCTGGCGGCTGATGTCGGCGCGGTGATCGTCTCCGTCGATTATCGCCTGGCGCCGGAAACCACTGCGCCCGGCGCGGTGGAGGATTGCTATGCCGCCTTATGCTGGTTGCATGGGCAATCCGGGCCGCTAGGTATCGATCCCGCCCGGGTCGCGGTGCGTGGCGAAAGCGCGGGCGGGGGTTTGGCGGCCGCTCTGTGCCTGCTGGCGCGCGATCGGGGCTTTCCGGCGATCGCGCATCAAAATCTCATCTACCCCATGCTGGACGATCGAACCTGCATCGCGCGGCAGCTCAATCATCTGGGCGCCTTCGTCTGGACCCCGCAGGCCAATGACTTTGGCTGGCGTTCGCTCTTGGGGCAGGCGCCGGGCGGGGCCGATGTGTCACCCTATGCCGCGCCGGCCCGCGCCGTCGATCTGGCCGGCCTCCCGCCTGCCTTCATCGCAGTCGGCGCGCTCGATCTCTTCTTGGTAGAGGATATGGATTATGCCCGCCGCCTGATCGAAGCGGGCGTGACCACGGAGTTGCATGTCTATCCGGGCGCCTATCATGGCTTCGACATATTGCCCGACGCGCCGCCATCCATCCGCATGAAGCAGGACGCGACGACGGCGCTGCGCAGCGCTCTTAACGCATGATGTAAAAGAGCGGGGCGGCAGTCATCCGCCCCGCCTCCCTCGTCATTCGGCGCGCAACTCGGCCAGTTCCTCCGGCGACAGGGTGATGGCGGCGGCCTTGACGCTTTCCTCGATCCGCGCCGGGCTGGATGCGCCGAAGATCGGGATCACCTGCCCCGGCTGATTGAGCAGATAGGCCAGTACGATTTCGGATACGCTCGCGCCATGCCGCGCAGCTACCGCCTTGGCGGCTTCGAAACGCGCCTGGTTGGCCGGATTGTCGTAAAAGCCCTTAAGCGCGTCGGATACCGCATCCTCGCCCTTTTCCAGCATCGCGAAATAGCCGCGGCTCTGCGCGCAATAGGGGATGACGGCCAGGCCAGCATCCTTGAGCGCGCCGCCATGATCCTCGAAATATAGCTGGTAACCCTGCTGCATGGCGTTCATTTCATTGGGCTTGGCCAGACCCCAAAAGGGTTCGACCGCAACGAAGCCGGTCTTGCCATTGGCCTTGGCATAGGCGTTGGCTTCCAGCAGGCGCGCGTCGCTCCAGTTGGATGCGCCGAACCAGCGTATCTTGCCCGCATCCTTGGCATCGTTCAGGAAATCGATCAGTTCGCTGACCGGGGTTTCCGGATTGTCCATATGCACCCAATAAAGGTCGATCGTGTCGACGCCCAGATGGCTCAGGCTCTCGTCCAGATCGCTGGCGATATCGGTAGCGTTGACGCGATTGCGATAATCGCCCACGCGCATGTCGAAATGGCCTCCCTTGGTCGCGATGACGAAATCGTCGCGGGTCTTGCCCTTCAGCCAGGCGCCGATCGCGCGCTCGCTCGCGCCCTTGGGTGCATCGGGCATCCAGTCGCCATAGGACCGCGCAGTATCGATGAAATTACCGCCGAGGTCCGCGAAGCGATCGAGGATGGCGTTGGAATGATCCTGGTCGATCTGCCAGCCCAGCATGTTGGTGCCATAGCATAGGCGGCTGACGGTGAGGTCGGTGTTGGCAATCGTCACTTTCGAAAGCATGGCTGTCTCCTGCATGGATCGGTCGGCCGTCGCCGCATGGCGGGCAACGGCGTCAATTTTCTGTGGCAAACACCGGCATTCGGTACGCATTGTAGCGATTAATTGGAAGGGTATTATGCCGATATCTCAAATAACTCGTATAATGCTGCGATTATGACAGGTGGCTCGCAAGTCCGTCACGGAAGCGACACAGTTTTGCGCATCAAGTCTGGCGCCATGCATTTCACCGCGCTATGCTGTCCTGCGCAAATGGAGGCGGTACGGAATGCAGATCAGAAGCGGGCGGTCGCTGACACCGCCTTCGTTGGACGCCCTTGATAACAGCATCATCGATATTCTTCGTACCAATGGCCGCGTGACCAATCAAGATATCGCCAAGCAATTGTCGGTCACCGCGGCAACGGTTTCGGCGCGCTTGCAGAAGATGGAGGATGCCCGCGCCATGCGGGTGGTCGCCGTCACGGATTTTTCCGCGCTGGGCTACAACGTCATCATCGCCGTCGGCGTCAAGGTGCAGGAACGCAGCGTTCAGGCCGTCGGCCATGACCTGGCGAAATTCTCCGAAGTGCTCAGCGTGAACGTCATGAACGGGCGCTACGATATCGAATTGATGGTCGCCTTGCACGACTTTAGCGAAGTGCAGCAATTTCTCTACGACCATATCGCCAGCATTGCCGGCGTCGCCCAGATCGATGCGGGCATTGCCGTCGATATCGCCAAATATGAATTCAACGTGGTGCCGCTATGACCGATACCGACTGGCAGCGCCTCGATGCGCTCGATCATAAGATCGTGGACAAACTCGCAGTGGACGCGCGCATCTCCAATCGCGCGATCGCGGCCGAACTGGGCGTGACGGAAGGGACGATCCGTACGCGGATCAAGCGCCTGCAGAATGAAGGCCTGATCCAGTTTACGGTCGTGACGGATTTCCGCATGGCCGGCTCGCCCAACCTGTGCATGATGGGTATCGACGTCGATCCCTCGCGCGTGACGGAGGTCGCCGCACGGTTGAAGCAGATGCCGGAGATCAACTGCGTGGTGCTGATGCTCGGCCGTTTCAATCTGCTCGCCATGGGCCTTTTCACCAATATCGAGCAGCTGAACGAAATCATCACCGAACGCATCCGCGGCTTGCCGGGGGTCCAGCGGGTGGAAACCTCCATCTCCGTACACAATCTCAAATATGACGCCGGTGTGGCGAAGATCGCGTCGGCGTCCGCTATTCCCGACTAACCCGGTTGCTCACCAACCGGCGCGGGCCAGCAGGAACAGGTCGACGATCCGTCGAGCGACCCCTTCCAACTCGATATCGGTCATGGTCCGGGCCGCGCCTTCCTGCAATTGCCATCCGGTCATGGCCGACATGAACAGCTTCGCGATCATCGCCGGATCGCGCACCGGCATATCCTCCAGTCGCGCCGCCTCGGCGATGTCCAGGGCGATCTTCTCGACGAAAGGGCGCGTGCCGCTTTCATACATGGCCAAAGACAGTTCGGGAAACCGCTCGCGCGTGGCGATCAGCAGGCGTTGAAAGGCATGCACCTCCGGATGGGACAGCGTCCGGGCGATCAATATGCCATGGTGCAGCAATCGTTCGCGCAGGCTATGCCCTTCGGCGGGGTCGTGCCATTCGGCCATCTGCGCCCATTGGGCGACCCGGTCCTGAATGACGGCCCGAAACAGATCGCTCTTGGCCGCATAGCGCGCATAAAGCGTCGCCTTCGACACGCCTGCTGCCGCGGCGATCGTTTCCATCGCTGTCGCGTCATAGCCTTCTTCCAGGAAAAAGCGGCGCGCGGCCGTCAGGATCGCGCGGTCGATCGCGGCCATCTGCTTGGCGTCCGGTCGGCCGCGGCGCGGTTTATAGGCGGTCAGGCTCTGGGTCATATAGGGTCTTTGGCCGATCCGCTGCGGCCAGGCAATGACGCCATGCGCCCGACATGCGCCTAAGCGCCCAGCCACCACAGGATCGCGATCAGCGAAACCGACGCCAATGTCGTGGTCAGCGTCACCGCCCAGGCGCTCAGTTCCATGGCCCAGCGTCCCGCCTTGCCCGCCAGCACGAAGCTGGACGCGCCGCTTGGCATCGCCGCCATCAGGATCGCCATCTTCGCCCATAGCGTCGGCATGGGCGGCAGGATCAGGATAAAGCCCGCGGTCAGCACAGGATGCACGCCCAGCTTCAGCAACAATGCCCGTCCGATCGGTCCCGGTGCCGCCTTTTCGCGGGGCAGGGCGATGAAGATGCCGATCGCGGTCAGCGCACAAGGCGCGGTCGCCTGCGCCAGGGTGGACAGCAGCACGTCGAACGGCCCATCCAGCGGCACGCGGAGCAGGCACCAGACGACGCCCAGCGATGACAGCAGGATCAGCGGATTGCGCAGCACCGATCGCCCCGCCAGTTTCAATCCCGCCTTCGCGCCATGACCATGATTGGCCGCCATCTCGCTCATGACCACGCCGATGGTGAACACGACGGACGAATAGAGCAGCATCGTCACGGCCACCGGCGCAATCACGCCCTTGCCGAATGTCAGCAGCGCGATCGGCAGGCCGACGAACCCGGTATTGCTGAAACAGGCGCATAGTCCCGCAATATTCGCCTCGCCGCCGCTGCGTCCCAAGGCCTTCTCGATCGCAAAACCGATCGCATAGGTTGCCAGCGCGCCGCCCACGACCGCGATCATCATCCATGGCTGCGCCAGATCGTGCGGATCCATGCGAGCGATCGAGCGAAAGGTCAGGACCGGCAGCGTGACTGCGATGACGAACCGGTTGAGCACTTCAAAGGCCCGATCGCCCAATATATTGGTGCGCCCGCAGAAATAGCCCAGCAGGATCAGCCCGAAGACCGGCACCAACGCGCCGAAGATGGTCATCGCCATGAACGCATGTCACCTGAACAGGGGGAAAGGAGAGGGCGCTACCGCCTCGCGACGGGCAGGGCAAGGCCATCGGATGCCCAGTCCGCCGCCTGCAACGCCTTTCCCTTACCCCATGCGCGGCGTTTCAACCCCGGCATTCTCGCACGCATAGTTGAGCAGCGCGGAATAATCCTTCGTTGCATAATCCCTCGCCCTCGCCCCGCCATACACGGCGTGCGCGGCCGCGCCCATGGGCAGGCCCACCCGATTCTCCGCCGCCGCGTTCATCGCCAGCGTCAGATCCTTGAACGCCAGGTCGATGGTGAAGCCCGGCTCGACATCGCCCTTCAACGCCTTGTTGACCATCAGCACATGGAACTGGCCGTTGCGCGCGGTGGTGCCGCCCGTCACGTCATGGATCGTCTGGATGTCGAGGCCTAGCTTGGTGCCCAGCGCAATCGATTCCGCCACAATCTGCGCGGTCGACAGCAGCATGAAATTGTTGATGACCTTCATCCGGCTGCCCATGCCCGGCGCGCCGCAGCGAAAAATGTCCGTGCCCATGGCGTTGAGCGCCGGTTCGACCCGCGCGAAATCCGCGTCGGTTGCACCGACCATGAACAGCGATTCGCCCCGTTCGGCGTGCAGCGCCAGACGGCCGATCGGCGCATCGACAAAGGCGATACCCTTCGCCGCGCACGCCGCCGCGACCCGGTCGGTGCCATTGGCGTCGATGGTGGACAAATCCATCAGCAACGCGCCCGCGTCGATATGCGTCAGCACCCCATCGTCGCCCAACACCACCGCATCGACATGCTGCGTCGCGGGCAGCACGGTGATGACGATGTCCTGCCCGCGGCTTGCGTCGGCGATGCTGGCGGCCTTCGTCGCGCCCAGCGCCGCGACCTTGTCCATCTTGGCTTGGTCGATGTCGAAAACGGTGACGGCAAAGCCCTTGCGCTGCAGGTTGGACGACATGGGCAGGCCCATGGCGCCAAGGCCGATGAAACCGATCTTCGTGGTCATGGGAAATCCTCTCTCAAACGCGTTTGTTAATGCAATCGCTCGGCGATCACGCCGGCCTCGATCAATGCGGCAAGGTCCGCCTCGCTGACGCCCGTCAGGCTGCTCAGCACATCGCATGTGTCCTCTCCCGACCGGGGCGGCGCGTGGCGATAATCGGCGGGTGTCTTCGACAATTTGCCGGGAAAACCCAGAATCTTGACCGGCGTGCCGTCGGATCGCGCCATATTTTGGATCACTCCGCGTGCGGCGATGTGCGGATCGGCCAGAATGTGCGGAATGTCGTTGACGCGCCCACCGGGCAGCTTGGCCGCCTCCATCGCCGCAATCAGATCATCCGACTTCCACCGGGCGATGGCCGGGCGCATCTCCTCCTGCAAGGCATGGCGATTGGGCGACCGCCCGCCATTGTCGACAAAGCGCGGATCGTCGGGCAGGTCGGGCCGACCGATCAACGTGCAAAAGCTGCGAAACTGCCGGTCGTTGCCAAGCGCCACCAATATGTCGCCATCGGCGCAGGCGAAATCCTGATAAGGCACGGTATTGGGATGTTCATTGCCCAGCCTCCGGGGCAGCATCCCGCCGTTCAGATAATTGCTGGCCTGATTGGCGAGCAGCGCGACCTGCGTGTCCAGCAACGCCATGTCGATCTGCTGCCCTTCGCCGGTGCGATCGCGATGGGTGAGTGCGGCCAGGATCGAAATGGCGGAATATAGCCCCGTCACCAGATCGCTGATCGGAATGCCAACCTTCATCGGCCCGCCGCCCGGCTCGTCGTCAGGTCGGCCGGTTATCGACATGAGGCCGCTCATCCCCTGGATCAGGAAATCATATCCGCCCCGATCCTTATAGGGACCATCTTGTCCGAAACCTGTGATCGAACAATAGATGAGCTTGGAATTGATCTGCGACAGCGCCGCATAGTCCAGGCCATATTTGGCAAGACCCCCGACGCGGAAATTCTCCACCACGATGTCCACGCCCAGCGCGATCTCGCGGATCAGCGCCGCGCCGCGCGGGTCGGCCATGTTGATCGCCACCGATTTCTTGTTGCGGTTGGCGCACAGATAATAGGCCGCGTCCTTCGACCCGTCGTCCAGAAAGGGCGGTCCCCAGCGGCGCGTATCGTCGCCCTGTCCGGGTTGCTCGATCTTGATGACCTCCGCCCCCAGATCGCCCAATATCTGCGTGCACCATGGTCCGGCCAGCACGCGCGATAGGTCCAACACCTTGATCCCGGCCAGGGGACCGGTCGATTGCTCGGGGGCGGTATCGCTCACTTGTCCTCGAACTCCGGCGCGCGCTTGCCCAAAAAGGCGGCAATCGCTTCATGATGATCATGCGTATGATGGGCCATGGCCTGATACCCCGCCGCCAGTTCCAGTAGCGATGGTAAGGTCATATGCGCACCCTCGCGCATCAGGCGCTTGGCCATGCGGGTCGCATGACCGGGGTTGGCCGCGATCTTGCCCGCCAGTTCCAGCGCACGGTGCATTAGCTGATCACCGGCAACGACTTCCGCCACCAACCCATAGTCCAGCGCGGTCGCGGCGTTTATCGCATCGCCCGTCAGCGTCATCAGGCTGGCGCGCTGCGGCCCGATCAGGCGGGGAGCAGCCAGCCGCCACCACCGCCCGGAATGATGCCCAGTTTCACATAGCTTTCCGCCACCACGGCATGGTCCGCCATGATGCGAATGTCGCACATGCACGCGATGTCGAGGCCTAGGCCGATGGCCGGGCCGTTGATCGCAGCGATGATGGGCACTTCCAGGTCCAGCAGCGCGGGACCGATCATCTGCACGCTGGTGCGATAGCTGTTGCGGATGTCATAGGGACTGCCGCCGAACATGCCGGTTCGGTCCTGCATATTCTTCACATTGCCGCCCGCGCAGAAAGCCTTGCCTTCGCCGGTGAGTATGATCGCGCGCACCGACGTGTCGCGGGCCATGGCGCGGCAGAAGGCGACGATCTTCTCGCTATGGGCGACTTCGGAAATGGCGTTGCGTTCTTCGGGGCGGTTGAAGCGGGCAATGGCGATCGGGCCGTTACGTTCGACCAGCAGGAACGGGTCCAAGTCAGGCTCTCCTCATGAGGCAGGACGAATAGTCTCGTGCCAAACTAGGCGTAGCGCTCATTCCGCGCTAATATTGATTTTCGCTCAAACGATACACAGGAACTATCGTGGATCTGCGCCAGCTTCGCTATTTCGTGACCCTTGCCGACACCCGCAACTTCCATCGTGCGGCGGAACGGCTCCACATGTCGCAGCCGCCTCTGACGGTCGCGATCCGCAAGCTGGAGGAGGAACTGGGCGCGCCCCTGTTCGATCGCGGCGCGCGCGGCGTCACCTTGACGCCGGCGGGCGCGACGTCGCTGGAGATCGCCCGCGCCACGCTGGCGCAGGCCGACCGTTTCAAGGAAGCCGTGCGTGAAGGCGCGGCGGGGAGAGGGGGCGGCTCCGCGTCGGCTTCGTCGGCTCCGCGACCTTCGAACTGCTGCCACGCATCATCCCCGAATATCGCCACCGCTATCCGGCCGTCGAACTGGTGCTGGAAGAAGCGACCAGCATTGACATCGCCCGCAAACTGGCAGCCGGTGAACTGGACGTAGGTCTTGTCCGCCTGCCGCTGCTGGAGATCGCCGCCATCGACACCCGGTCGATCGATCCCGACGAGCTGTACGCCGCCCTGCCGGACGCCAGCCCGTTCGCCGATCGCGACACGGTGGACCTTGCCGCGCTCGCGGCCGAACCTTTCGTGCTGCAAAGCCGGATCAGCGTGCTGCATTCGATCACCCTGACCGCCTGCCACGATGCAGGCTTCGTCCCGATCGTGGCGCAGGAGGCCGCGCAATTGAGCGCCGTTCTGGCCCTGGTTCGCTCGGGCCTTGGCGTGGCGTTGGTCCCATCGCGTGCCGCGCGGGCGGTGCCGCACGGCGTCACGCTCGTCCGTCTCGCGCGTCGCGTCGCGATCGAAACCGGCGTCGCACTCCCGCGTGGCGGCGGAAGTCCGGTCGCCCGCAATTTCGCGGCGATCGCCATCGATAGTGATTGAGTATTGATATTAGGCAATTTGATATTGGACATGGTTGGACCGAAAATGCGATTCAACTGTCTCCTTCGCTGTCGCATCGTCGCTCTTTTTCCGAGGCTGATTTGTTCGAAACATTGACCCTTTCCGCGCTTCCGCCGGAAGATGAAGCGCTTCGTCCCGCCCTGCGCGCGCTGATCGCTGAAGCGATTGCGGACATGCCCATCCATCGGCGCGCCCGATCCTGGCAGGGGTTCGACGCTGCCTTCAGTCGGAAGCTGGGTCAGGCCGGTTATCTCGGCCTGTCGCTGCCGACCGAATATGGCGGTGTCGGTCGCGGCCCCTTCACGCGCTTCGTCGTCGTGGAAGAACTCCTGTCCGCGGGCGCCCCGGTCGCAGGCCACTGGATCGCCGATCGCCAGAGCGGTCCGCTGATCCGGCACTACGGCACGGAAGCGCAACGGCAATTCTACCTCCCCCGCATATCGAAGGGGGAGGCGCTGTTCTGCATCGGCATGAGCGAGCCAGGTTCCGGCTCCGATCTCGCCAGCGTCCGCAGCCGCGCCGACCGGCAGGATGACGGCGGCTGGCTGCTCAACGGCCAGAAAATCTGGACCACCAACGCGATGCACAGCGATTATATGATCGCGCTGGTCCGCACCTCGGGCACCAGCGGCGACCGGCAATCGGGTCTGTCGCAGATGATCGTCGATCTCAAACTGCCCGGCATCACCATCCGCCCGATCATCGACCTGACCGGCGACGCCCATTTCGCTGAAGTCTTTTTCGACAATGTCCGTCTCGCCCCCGACGCTTTGATCGGGGAAGAAGGGCAGGGATGGAGCCAAGTCACCGCCGAACTCGCCTTCGAACGCAGCGGACCCGAACGCATCTATTCATCGGTCGTCCTGATCGACGCCTGGGCCAGGCATCTCGACACGGTCGGTCGCAAGGACAGCGCCACCTTGCGCCTGCTAGGTTCCTTGACCGCCCAATTGGCGGTGCTGCGCGAAATGTCGCTGGCCGTCACCGCGCGGCTGGTGGCGGGCGAAAGCCCGGTCGTGGAAGCGTCGCTCATGAAGGACCTGGGAACCGGCTTCGAACAGGCGGTGCCGCAATGTATCGGTGACGATCTGGCGGCCCATCCGGATGAGGCGGTCGATGCCGAACTCTATCGGACCCTGCTCTACGTCACCCATATCGCGCCCAGCTTCTCGCTGCGGGGCGGCACGCGCGAAATCCTGCGCGGCATCATCGCCCGTGGCCTTGGGCTTCGTTAAGCGGCAAGAAGGAAGACCATCATGGACATGGCTGAACTGATCGATCCCTTCACCCGCCTGATCGAGGATGTCTGCACCCCCGCCGCCATCCGCGGGGTGGAGGAGGGCGGCGATAGCGCCCCCATGTGGCAGGCCTTTTCCGAATTGGGCTTTCTCGACGCACTCGTGGCGGAAGATGCCGGTGGCGCGGGCTTGTCACTGGCCGACGCCGCGCCGCTTATCGCGCTGCTGGGTCATTATGCGGTGCCGCTACCGGTGGGCGATACGATGATCGCGCGCGCGCTGCTTGCCGCTGCCGGGATCGAAGCGCCTGACGGGCCGATCGCCATCGTCACCGGCAAGGGGGCAGCGCCCTTCGCCGGGGTCGCCAGCCACATCCTGTCCGGCACGCCCGACGCGCCGGTGCTGACCCCCGCCGATGCCCAGCCAACCGGCGTGCGCCACGACACCGACGCCTTTATCCCTGACATCGACGGCACCGCCTTGCGGCCGATCGCCGCCATGGTGCGCGCCCTGCTGATCTCCGGCGCAGCAGGCCGCGTCATGGACATGACCATCGCCTACGCCAATGAACGCAGCCAGTTCGGCAAGCCCATCGGCAAGCAGCAGGCGGTGCAGCAACAGCTGGCGGTCCTTGCCGAACAGGCCGTCGCCGCGCGTATCGCCGCCGCCATCGGCGCACGATCCGGCCTGTCGCCGCGCCTGGCCGATGTCGCCATCGCCAAACATGGCGCCAGCGTCGCCGCCGTTCAGATTGCGGCGATCGCCCATGCGGTTCATGGTGCGATCGGCATCAGTGAGGAATATGACCTGCAATTGCTCACTCGCCGCCTGCACGGTTGGCGTCTGGCCGATGGGTCGGAAAGCTATTGGGCGGGGGTGCTGGGCGACCTGCGCGCCGCCGCGCTGTCCATGCCGACCGCCGATTTCATCCGGGCCGCCTGACCCGACAGGACGAGAGGATTAATTTCATGTCGACGCCCCGCCCGATATTCGATGGCCAGGAACGCAGCACCGGCTCGCTGGGTACGATGGATCTGATGAACCCGGCCACGGGCGACGTCATCGCCGTCATCCCCAAATGCGGGGAAGAGGAAGCGTTGGAAGCCGCCCGCCTGTCGGTGCAGGGCTTTGCGACCTGGTCCACCATGGCCGCCTTCGATCGCGCCAAGATCATGCGCCGGGCCGCCGACCTCATGCGCGCCGAGGCGGATGACGCCGCCGTCGAAATGACCCGCGAACAGGGCAAGCCGCTCGCGCAGGCCAAGGGCGAATGGCTGGGGTCGGCCGATCTGCTCGACTGGTATGCGGACGAGGGGCGTCGCGCCTATGGTCGGCTGATCCCCACCCGGGCGTCCGACATGCGCTGGGCGGTCCATCGCCGCCCGATCGGCCCGGTCGCGGCCTTCACGCCGTGGAATTTCCCTGCCTGGACGCCGATGCAGAAGATCGCCCCGGCACTGAGCGCGGGTTGTTCGATGGTGTTGAAGTGCGCGGAAGAAACGCCCAGCACCACCTGGCGCATCGCTCGGGCGCTACTGGCTGCCGGGCTGCCGCCCAAGGTTCTTACTATCCTCTGGGGCGACGCCCCCGCCATTTCGGCGGCCCTGTGCGCCGCGCCGGAAATTCACAAAGTCACGCTCACCGGCTCCACCCGCGTCGGTCGCATCCTCGCCAGTGCGGCGGGCCATCATCTGAAGAAGGTGACGATGGAGTTGGGCGGCCACAATCCGGTCATCGTCGCGCGCGACGCCGACCTAGCCACCGTCGTCCCGCTGGCCAGCGAGTTCAAGTTCCGCAACGCGGGCCAGGTCTGTGTCTCGCCCACCCGCTTCATCGTCGAACAGCCGCTCTACGCCGATTTCGTCGCGGGCGTGACCGAAGCTGCAAAACAGCTGCGCGTGGGCAATGGCATGGATGCCGACACGCAAATGGGACCGCTTGCTACCGCCGGTCAATTGTCCAAGATCGAAGCGCTCAGCGCCGACGCGGTGCAGCATGGCGCCACGCTGGAAACCGGCGGATCGCGGATCGGCAACAGCGGCTATTTCTTCGAGCCCACCATCCTGTCTGGCATGACGCCGGACATGCTGGCGATGAACGAGGAGCCGTTCGGCCCGCTGATGCTGATCATGCCGGTGCCCGATATCGATGCTGCGCTCGCCGAAGCCAACCGCTTGCCCTACGGCCTCGCCTCCTACGCCTTCACCAACGATATGCGGACCGAACGAAAGATCGTGGCGGAAATGCATGCGGGGATGCTGGGCATCAACCATTTCGCCATGGCGATGCCCGAAACGCCCTTTGGCGGCGTAGGCGACAGCGGCCTGGGGTCGGAAGGCGGAATCGAGGGGATGGACGCCTATCTCCGGCCGTTCCTGGTCAGCGCCAAGGTCGGATAAGGTCTCGCCACGCGCATTGATCAGTTGCTATCAACGGTTCGCCGGGTCGGCCTGATCAGCATAAAACCACGCGAAGCTGCCCTCGTCAGCCGAGCGGACGGAGCACAGAACCGATTTTCCACCCGAAAGCATATGCAGCCTGCCGGATTTAATTGAACGTAACCGTATAATGAAATAAGATGCGGCCAACCGTAGATGAATCAGGAGAGGTTCTCATGCTCGACCGTTCGCAACGCCGGACTTTGTCCGACATCCTCCAGCCCGTATCGGCGCCCCGTCAGCTGGATAATATCTTTACCGAGGATCAGCGCCGCCGCCTGCTCGATGTCGTCCACGATCAGGGCGAATGGAAACTGATCATCGCCCAGCATTTCGCCAATGCCGAAGAATTGATCGCCACCTTCGCAGGCGGGTTCCCCGAGGGGTTCGAGCCGACGCTCGACATGTTCCTGACGCCTACGTTCCGTGGCTTCTACGCCAATTATTCGACTGCGCTCTATCCGGAAGTGCATGACGTCTTCTACAATCAGACGTTCATCGACTATGCCAAATCCTACTGGAACGCGGACTATGCCAAGCCGCAGATGATGTTGTTCAACATCAATGGTCCCTGCGGCAACAATGATCCGGGCCATCTGGATTCGCCCAGCTTCCGCGGTATCCGCTACGAAAATTCGCCGACCTGGCTCTGCTCGATCATGGGGCGTTCGGGCTTGTTTCAGGATTATCTGATCAAGATGGCGCAGGTCATCACCTGGTTTAGCAATGATCCCGCCAGCGGCTTTACCTATTGGCCCAAGGGGCCGTTGGAAAAGCCCGAACGGCTCGCCTCGCCCATCTATAACCGTGGGGTTCTCGTCCAGAATGAGATGATGGTGCATCGGGGCGAAGCCAATGGTCCGCTCGAACGCCAGCGGCCTGCCGGTCTAGGCTTCGACAGTGTCTTCACGGGCGAGGCGGGCGATCGCGATGGGTGGATCGTCAAGACCGGCGATCAGGTCATCGAACGCTATCACACCGACGACCTGCGTTTCCTCGTCCACTGGTCGGCCGAAGTGTTCGAGGATTATGCCGAGTTGAAGAAGAATATGGACGGTTCGGACAATCTGACGCAGGATCGGGTTTTCGACACGCTGATCAAGGATGTGCGCGCGCGTGGCATCGCCATCGAAACGCCGACCAATCCGCTCCATGATCCGATCTTCATCAAGACTTTGAACGACGCCTATGATTATGGTGGACCGGCCGAATATCCGGTCGAGGCGCCGCGTGGCGGCGTCTATGCCGACGCCGCTTGATAGCTGAATTTTGGCGGCGGCGGCGTGGAAACGCTGCCGCCAAAATCGATATGGCCGGGCGGTCTCCCGCGTAAGCCACTAGGTTTGGCGTTATCCGCGCGCGTACGATGTGGCCACCCGCGAGCGCCCGCAGTTCAGTCCCATTGTCATACGCGTAACATTAATAGCGCACCTCCCAAAATTAAATCGAACGGTATCGATCCAATATTGACAGCGCTGCCATAGCTTGGGTAGGCGCGGTGAAACGGTGTGGCCGAGATCCGCTTAACGGGCCGGACCGATGGGGAGGATTATGAAGTATAATTTCGCGCGAGGTGCGTCTCTTTCTTTGGCTGCCGTGATGGCCGCCATGGGCATCCCGATGACCGCCAACGCTCAGGCCGCCGCGCCGCAGGGCGACGCGCTTGGCAGCGCGGAAATCATCGTCACCGCTTCAAAACGTGCAGAGCGCCTTCAGGACGTGACCCGCACGGTTGACGTGGTGCAGGGTGAAACGCTGCAAAAGCTGAACCTCAAGACGTTCAGCGATATCCAGCAGCTTTCGCCGGGCCTGAGCCTGAATGCCAAGGAGCCTTCGAACAATTCGGTGACGTTGCGCGGTGTCGGCTTCGACCCGCAGTCCGCATCGTCGCCGACCGTCGATATCTATTTCAACGAAACGCCGTTGGACACCAACAGCGCGTTCCGCGGCCTGTATGACGTCGGCCAGATCGAAGTGCTGCGCGGGCCGCAGGGCACGCTGCGCGGTCGCACATCGCCATCCGGCGCTATCACCATCGCGACGCGGAAAGCCGACCTTGAAAAGGTGGACGGCTATTTTCAGCAGACCCTGACCACGCAGGAAGGCATCAACTCGCAGGGCGCCGTCAGCGTGCCGGTGATCCAGGATGTGCTGGCCGTGCGCGTTGCTGGTCTGTTCGACCGTAATATCGGTCTGGGCGGCAAGAATATCAGTAACGGCATCGACGATAGCGACAAGACCGAAAGCGCCCGCATCAGCGTCGCGTTCCGGCCCGTGACCAACTTCACGGTGGATCTGACCTACCAGTATCTGAACAACCGCACCGTTTCGACACCGCTGCTCTTCACTCTGCCCGGTAACGTCACCGATCCGGTGCTGGAGCCGTCCGACCGCATCAGCAAAGCGACGGGCGCGGGGCATTATGACTATCGCGGCCATGTCGGCACGCTGTCCGCCAATTGGGATCTGGGCGCGGCGTCGATCAACTATATCGGGGGATATCAGGACATCGTTCAGGGCCGGGCAACCGATCTGGCCTATGGCGGCAGCGTGCGGGGCTATTCGCAGCCCCAGGCCTACGATACCGCATCGACGCAGCTTTCGCAGGAATTGCGCCTGACCTCTCAGGGCAAGCGTATGTGGAATTATCTGTTCGGCGTCTATTATGAGGATTCCGACAGCAAAACCACGCTGACCCAGCGGCAGGTTCTGCCTTTCGGCTTCGTTGCCGGCGCCACCCCGCCGCTCGACATCGCCGTGCTGAACGTAGGCGTCTCGATACCATCAAAGGTGAAGACGTACGCGGCCTTCACCGATCACCGCTTCCAGCTGACCGAAAAACTTCAGTTGCAGGCGGGTCTGCGGTATCAGGAAACCCATGTAAAGCGGGACTTCATTCAGACGCTGAGCGGTCCTTTGCTCGGCCCGGTGCCGATCGTGTCGTCCAACATCAGTCCCGAAAATCGCGATGTGACCTATCGTCAGCTGACGGGCGGGGCGAGCATCAAATATGATTTCAGTCGCGCGCTGACCGCCTATGCCAGCTACGGTCGCTCCTATCGTCCGGGCGGCGTGAACGCCGTGGCGGCGAAGCTTGATGAGGATATACTCGTCTTCCAGCCGGAAACCTCGAACAATTATGAGATCGGTTTGAAAGGCTCGCTCGCGGACCGACGGGTAACCTTCGCCCTGGCCGTCTATCAGCAGGATTTCAAAAATTATCTGGCTTATACCGGGTCTTTCCTGTCGGTTTCGACCGGCAAGGATGGCGTGGCCGACAATAATGCCGCGCTTACTTTCAACGCTGACGCTCAGGTCCGCGGTATCGAAGGCAGCATTTCCGGCAAGGTCACAGACAGGTTCCAGCTAGGCTTGAGCGCCACTTATAACGACGCCAAATTCAAGAATGCGCTGGCCCCCTGTAACGATTATAATGGCGATGGCGTCCCGGACTCGGTCGGCACGCCCAACGTGCCGATCGGCCAGAACGTCGCGCAATGCCGCCTGTCGGGTCGCTTGAGCGATCAGGCCAAATGGGGGGTGAGCGTGAACGCTGAATATAGCATCCCGGTCAGCGGCGATCGCGAGTTGTTCGTACGTGGGCTGGCCAGCTACGTGCCCAAGCGCAGCGACCCGTTCCAGAACGTCTCGTATGACGATCTGCTCAACAACAGCGTCTTCATTGGCTTCCGTGGTCCGAACAACGCCTATGAATTTTCTGTATTCGGCAAGAACCTCGCCAATGTCGCTACTTTGACGACGCGCGGCGCAGCGCAGGTCGATTATAGCACCTTCAATTCGGGCTATGCGGTGGGTACGCCGGTTCGTCCCCGCGAGTTCGGCATTATCGGGCGGGTGAACTTCTGATGACCCATCTGCGCAAGCTGCTCGTCCTGTCGTTTCTGGCCAGTGTCGCATGTCCGGCATTGGCTCAGCAAAAGACGGCCGCCTCTCCGGACAAGCGCGCGGACGAGGCACTTGCGCAGATGACCGCAGACGAGAAGCTCCAGCTTCTCAGCGGTCCCATGACCCAATTTTTGGCCCCTGCCAAAAGGCCGGCCGGTGTACCGGTGAGCGCGGGATATATCGAGGGCATCCCTCGCCTCGGCGTGCCGATGCTGGTCGAAAGCGATGCCAGCCTGGGCGTGTCGAACCTGATGGACATGCGCAAGGGGGACGTGGCGACGGCGCTCCCCTCCGGCCTTGCGCTGGCGGCCAGCTGGGACGTGGGCATCGCCCACAAGGGCGGCGTGATGATCGGCAGCGAGGCGCGGGCCAAAGGCTTCAACGTCATGCTGGTGGGTGGCGTGAACCTGGTCCGCGACCCGCGCGCGGGCCGCAACTTCGAATATCTGGGCGAAGACCCTCTGCTGGCCGGTACGCTGGTGGGTAGTCAGATCGATGGCGTCCAGTCCAACAACATCATCGGCACGATCAAGCATTTCGCGCTGAACAATCAGGAAACCGGCCGCAACGTCGCCTCGGTCGAAATGGACGAAGCAGCGATGCGCGAAAGCGACCTGCTGGCGTTCCAGATCGGTATCGAAAAGGGGAAACCCGGATCGGTGATGTGCGCCTATAATCGGGTCGGGGGCATCTATGCCTGCGAACAGCCCTTCCTGCTCAACGACGTCTTACGCCGGGACTGGGGTTTCAAAGGCTTCGTAATGTCCGACTGGGGCGCTGTCCATTCGACCAAGGCCATTCTTGCGGGCCTTGATCAGCAGTCGGGCTATCAGCTGGACGGCAAGCGCTATTTCGGCCTGCTGATGCAGCAGGCGGTCGCCGATGGCAGCGTGCCGCAGGCCGCCGTCGATATGGCGGCGCGTCGGATTTTGCGCACAATCTATGCCCATGGCGTGGCGGATCATCCGCTGACCTCCGGCACGACCATCGACTATGATGCCGATGCAGCCGTCGCGCAGCGTGCGGCGGAAGCCGGCATCGTCCTGCTGCGCAATGAGGGCGGCATCCTGCCGCTGGCCGCCAGCGTGAAAACCATCGCGGTCATTGGCGGCAATGCCGATATCGGCGTGCCCAGCGGCGGCGGGTCCAGCCAGGTAGCCCCTGTTGGCGGCCTCAAGCGCGTCGTGCCAGGCGCCGCCAGCGGTCCCGCAGCCGCCTTCGCCAAGCGCGGCTATGGCGGGGTGGCGCCGCTCGCCGCATTGCAGGCCGAATTGCCGAATGCGCAAATTCGCTATCTGGACGGCAAAGATGTGACGGCGGCCATCGCCGCGGCAAAGGCCGCCGACATGGTCATCGTATTTGCTGAAAAATATGCCGCCGAAGCCATCGACCATGCCGACATTATGCTGGGCGAGGGGCAGGATGCGCTGATCGACGCCGTCGCCAGCGCCAATGGCAAAACGGTCGTCGTGCTGGAAACGGGCAATCCCGTGGTGATGCCATGGCTGAACAAAGTGCCAGCTGTCCTGTCTGCCTGGTATGGCGGCCAGCGCGGCGGGGTTGCGATCGCCCGGGTATTGACCGGCGCGGTCAATCCATCGGGGCATTTGCCCGTGACTTTCCCGGCTTCGGTCGATCAACTGCCCAACCCGGTGTTGCCGGGGTCCGATGCGCCAGCAGCCGACAAGGAGACGCGGGCCGTCTATGGCCTTCAAGCCGGGACCAAGCCGTTCGACATCCATTATCCCGAAGGGTCCGATGCGGGCTATCGCTGGTTCGATCGCAAAGGGTTGAAGCCGCTTTATCCGTTCGGCCATGGGCTTAGCTACACCAGCTTTGCCTATTCCGGACTGACGGTGAAGGGCGGCAAGGCGCTCACCATCAAGTTTAAAGTCACCAATAGCGGCAACCGCGCGGGCGCGGACGTGCCGCAGATTTATGTCGTGCGAGCGGGCAATGCCAAGCGGCTGATCGGCTGGGGCAAACCTGATCTGCAGCCTGGAGAAACCGGCGAAGTCAGCGTGACGGCAGACCCGCGGCTGCTGGCTGATTTCGATACAAAGGCACAACGGTGGGTGATAACACCGCAGCAGGTGCGGATCGAGGTTGCAACCTCTGCTACAGACCCGGTGCTGACCGCGACGACCCGCCTGAAGGCCCAGACCATAAAGCCCTGAACGGCTAACGACATCAAGAGGACCATATCGTCATGCCGCACCGCAGATTTTTGGGAGGGGCATGTGTCCTGGCCCTGTGCCTTTCGTCGCTCCCCGCCTTTGCCCAGACGCTGGAGCAGCGTTTCGAGGCGCCATCGAAAGAGGCGCGCCCGCGGGTACGCTGGTGGTGGCCGGGGGCGGCGGTAAGCGATGAGGAACTGCGTCGCGAGGTGCAACTGCTGGACGCGCAGGGTTTTGGCGGCGCGGAAATCCAGTCCTTCACGCCCAATTTCGTGACTCTGACGCCCGAGGAGCGGGCCGTCGTCAACGATTATGCGGAACCCCGCTTTTTTAATTCCGTGCGCGTGGCGGGGGAGGCGGCCAAGGCGGCTGGCCTGACGCTCGATTATACGCTGGGGTCATCCTGGCCGTCGGGCGGCGGCTTTGCCATCACCCCTGAAAAGGCGTTCGTAGAACTGGCGATGGCGCGCACGGCGGTACAGGGCGGGCAGGCCGGGCCGATCAAGGTGGCAATCCCGTCGCGGACCAGGCGGCTGGGCGCGCTCAGTATGTTGGATGCACGGGTGAAAGACCCCGCGGTCGCCGATTGGGGCAAACGGCTCGCCGACCGGGCGCATATCGTGGCCGTCGTCGCGGTAAAGGGGCAGGCGCCGCAACTGGTTCCGGTCGGACCGACGGCGGGCTTCAAACTCTATCCCTGGGACGATGTGGTGACCCCGGGCGCGCTCGACATGCAGAGCCGGGTCGTGCTGACCGACCGCTTGAAGGATGACGGCACGCTGGACTGGACCCCGCCGCCGGGCGACTGGCAGGTGTTCGTATATAAGCAATATGCCTCCGACGTTGGCGTGCTGGGCGCGGCGGGCAAGGGGCCGCAACTGATCCTGGATCATATGAAGCCCGAGGCATTTGCCGCCCATGCCGCGCGCGTCGGCGATCCGCTGGGGGACAAGCCGGTTGCGATGCGATCGACCTTCGTCGACAGCTTGGAACTGATGCAGGATCTGCCGTGGAGCGACGCGTTCCTGGCGCAATTTCGCAAACGGCGCGGCTACGAGCTGACACCCTATCTGCCCCTCGTCCTCCAGCCCGGCTGGATGCAGGCCTGGGGCGAACATTATTCACCGCCCTATTTCGATGCGTCGGGCAGCGACGTGGGCGACAGGGTGCGTGCCGACTATCGCCGGACCATATCCGACATGATGTTCGACGGCTTCCTCAAGCCTTTCGTCGCGTGGAACCACAGTAAAGGGCTAAAGGCCAAGTTCCAGGCGCATGGCGGCGCGATCGATATCCTTCGCGGCTATGGCATCGCCGACATCCCCGAAACCGAGGATCTGGTGCATGATGGCGATCCCATCTTCATGCGCTTCGCCCGATCGGCGGCCAACCTTTACGGTCGGCCGATCGTGTCGGCGGAAAGCCTGGTGTGGAAGAACCGCCCCTATGAAGTGACGCCGGACGAGATGCGCCGCCGGGTCGATCTGATCCTGTCGGGCGGGGTCAATTCGATGATCCTGCACGGGCTGGACTATCGCTTCCACGCGGAGGACTGGCCGGGCTGGCACGCCTTTTCGCCCAGCCCCTACGCGCTGGGTTTCAGCACGATGTTCACCGAAACCAACCCGATCTGGCCCGCGGTCAAGCCGCTCGCCGCCTATATCGGCCGGTTGCAAGCCGTGTTGCAGGCTGGGACAAACATTGTGCCGGTCGCCTATTTCTATGGCCAGACCGGCTATTATGTCGGCATCGAGGATAAGGGCGCTGGCGCCCAGGCGGCGGAAAAGGCGTTTCTGGCGGCGGGCTATGATTTCGACCGGATCAATCCCGATTCCATCGCCAATGCCAGCGTCGTGGCGAAGCAGCTGGTCGCCGCCAGCGGCTATCGCTATCCGGTGCTGGTGCTGCCCCCGCTGGAGGGCATTCGCGCTGAAACGGCCGAATCCATCGCCAAATATGCGAGGGCCGGCCTGCCGATATTCTTTGCCGATCGTGCGCCCGACAGAGACGAAGGGCTGGCCGATGCCGCACGTCGCGATGCGCGGGTCAGGCGCGCCATTGCGTCGGCCCTGCGCGCAGGCGCAAAGATCGTGCCCGCAGCGCAGGTGCCGCAAGCGCTGCGCAATGCAGGCATAACGGCAAATCTGACCTTCACCGGCCCGGATGCGTCGAACCTCTATTATGTCCAGCGCCTCCTGGATGGCCGTACCATCACCTTCCTCTATAATCGCGGCGATCAGGCCCGCGACGCCAGCCTCGTGCTGCCCGCGATGGGCGGCGTTGAGCGCTGGAATGCAATGGGCGGGGGCAAAACGCCCGTCAGCACGAGTGCGGATGGCAGGGGCACGCGGATCACTCTGGCCCTCGCTCCGGGCGAAAGCGCACTGCTGGTCCAGGATCCCAAAAGCCCGCTGGCAAGTATGACGACACCCCAACCCGTTGCCCGGCTCGCCATCCCCTCCGATGGCTGGTCGCTCAAGGTCGATGGCCATGTCCTGCGCAAGGCCTTCGCCAGTGATATGGGCACTGCCACCCTGAAAGACTGGCGCGACGTGCGCGGACTGGAGAATTTTTCGGGCACCGCCACCTATCGTCGGGCGATCACCGTTGATCCGGCCTGGCTGCAACAGGGCAAGCACGTCACGCTCGATCTGGGCGCCGTGCATGATATCGCAACGGTCAGCGTGAACGGCACGACGCTGCCGACGTTGATCACCGCGCCTTTTCGTGTGGACCTGACCGGTACGCTCAAGCCCGGCGCCAACGATCTGGTCGTCACCATCGCCAATACGCCGCAAAATGCGATGCTGGATGCCAAGGCACCCGGCTTTAAGATGTTGAAGCCCGTGCCAGCGGGCTGGGTCGGGCCAGTGGCGCTGGAGGCTGGAAGATGATCGCGCGGAAGGCTGTTCTTGCGATTGCGGCCGGTGCGGTTCTGGCCCTGTCCGGCGCGGTGCAGGGCGCAAGCGACGATCTGTCCTATGTGAACCCGGAACTGCGGCAGGTCGCCCGCGGCATAGCCCGTGCGCAGGCAGCGGCAGAAGGATCTCTCGCCCTGTCCCGGCCCCCGGCATCTTTCCCGCTGCTTCCGTCGGGGATCGTGGAACGCCAGGTTCCGGGCATGGCGGGGCAGCCGCCCGTCACCGTCTATATTGTCGATCCGGGACAACCCGGCGCGGCGCGGCGCGGCGCCATCCTGTTCATCCACGGCGGCGGCTTCATCGCAGGGGACGCCCGCGAATCGCTGCGGATGCTCCAGGGGATGGCCACGCGGCTCGATTGTGTAATCGTCAGCGTGCAATATCGGATCGCACCGGCAACCCGCTTCCCCGGATCGCTTGAAGACAATTACGCGGCCCTGAAATGGCTGCATGATGATGCCGCGACGCTGGGTGTCGATCCCGCAAGAATCGCGGTCGTGGGCGAAAGCGCTGGTGGCGGTCATGCCGCCATGCTGACCATCGCCGCCAGGGACAGGGGCGAAATCCCCATCGCCTTTCAGGCGCTGATCTATCCGATGCTGGACGATCGAACCGGGTCGAGCCGCCCGGTTATCCCAACGATCGGCACGCTGGTCTGGCGGCCCGCCGACAATCGCAAGGGATGGAGCGCGCTTCTGGGCCAGCCAGCAGGACAAAGGCGCGTGCCGAACGGATCGGTGCCCGCCCGTGTGGCCGACCTGTCGCGCCTGCCGCCGACCTGGATCGGGGTTGGATCGATCGACCTGTTCGCGCAGGAAGATATCGACTTTGCCGGACGCCTGGTAGGGGCTGGCGTGCCGACCGAATTGCTGGTCGTCCCCGGCGCATTTCACGGCTTTCAGATGATCATGCCCAAGGCCGCGATATCCCAACAATTTAATGGCGCGCTGGAGGCTGCCTTGGCCCGCGCACTGTCCCCGGAGAAGAAGCCATGACCCTTCGCGCTACGTTTGTCGCTGGTGTCGCGGCCATAATGGCCAGTCAGCCCGCCCTAGCGCAGGACGGTCCGGCGCAGGGATGGATTAGTCAGGCGCAGGCAGGGCAGCAGGCCAAGCCGATCGTGCTGCATTTCCGCCGTATGGTCGATCTGCCTGCAAAGCCGGGTCGCTATCCGGTGCGGGTCACGGCGGACAACCGATTTATCCTTTACGTCAATGGCGCGCGGGTCGCATCCGGCCCCTCGACTGGCGATATCGCGCATTGGCGGGAATCGACGATCGACATTGCCCCCTATCTCAAGCGCGGACGCAATGTCGTCGCAGCGGTGGTATGGGACGGGGTCAAACCGCTCAAACTGCCGCCCAATGCTACGCCTGATCAGATGACGGCCGCGCAGGGTGCAGCATTGTTCAGCAACACAGCGCCATTGTTCCAGCAGAATGTCGCCACGGGCTTTCGCCTGATCGGGGAAGGCGATGCTGCCGCCATTTCGACCGACCGCCCCGGCTGGCGCGTCAAGGCCGATGCGGGGCATGGTTTCCGCAATGGCTGGGCGCAGACCAAGCGCTGGTATTATGTCGCAGGCAATCCGGAAGTGATCGACGCGGCCAAGGCCGATTTCGACTGGACCGGCGTTCAGGAAAAGGGCGACGGCTGGCAGGATGCGGTGCCAGCGCCCGATGCGGCCAAGCGCACGCTCGTCGCCGATCGGCTGCCGCCGCAACGTTATGACGCGACATCCCCTGGCAAGGTGGTGCGCAGCGATCTTGTCGTCGGACAGGGGTTCCCCGCGCGCCCCATTACCATCCCCGCCAACAGCAAGGCGACCCTGCTGATCCAGCGCGACGCGATGGTATCGGCCTATCCGCAACTCGACATATCGGGGGGCGCGGGCGCGACGATCAAGATGACTTGGTCGGAAGCGCTGTACGACAAGGATTATAAGAAGGGCGACCGTAACCTGATCGAGGATCGCAAGCCTTTTGGCCCATCCGATCTGTTCACCGCCGATGGCGCGGCCCGCACGTTCGAACCGCTATGGTGGCGAACATGGCGTTACGCCGAAATTGCGGTGGAAACGAAGGACCAGCCGCTGACCCTCAAGGCGCTGCGGGCCTATGAAACCGGCTATCCCTTTGCCCAGGTCGGCCGTTTCGACAGCGACGATCCGGACCTCAAGCGCATTTTCGATATCGGCTGGCGCACCGCAAAGATCGACGCGCACGAAACCTATATGGACACTGCCTTTTGGGAACAGCTGCAATATGCAGGCGACACCCGCCTGCAGATGCTGATCTCCTACGCCGTGTCGGGCGACGCGCGACTGGCCGAACAGGCGATCGACGCCTTTGCCGGATCGCACGAAGATGGCGGTCTGATGGAAGGCGCCTATCCCACGCGCGGCCACAACGTCATCGCGCCCTTTGCGCTATTGTGGGTCGGCATGCTGGACGACTGGCGCATGGCGCAGCGTGATCCAACCCCGATCGTACGCAACATCGCCCGGATGCGGGAGGTGATCGACTGGTTCGCCAAATATCGCCAACCTAGTGGATTGCTGGGCAAGAACCCGCAATGGAACTTCATCGACTGGGTGGGACAACCCGCCACCGATCGGGACCAGTTCCCCTCTTACAGCCAATCCAACGAAAGCTGCCTCGTCAGCGTCAGCTGGCTGGGCGCACTGCAGCAGGGCGCTGCGATCGAGCGCGCTTTGGGCGACAAGGCGCAGGGCGACCGCTATGCACAGCAGGCCGATGCCTTGAAGCAAGCCATACGCGCCCGCTGCTGGGTTCCCGCGCGCGGCCTGTTTGCGGACAATCCCGATGGCGACAGGTTCAGCCAGCATATGAATGCGTTGGCGATCCTGTACGATGTGGCTGACAAGGATGAGGCGCCCGCCATTCTCGACAGGATCGTCGCGCCGGGCAAGGGCATCAGCGCGCCGGAAGGGATTTCGACCACCAGCTATTATTTCGCCTGGTATCTGGTGCGCGCCTATCTCCATGCCGGGCTGGCGGATCGGTATCTGGGCCTGCTTCAGACCTGGCGCGACCTGCTGAAACTGAACTACACGACCTGGCCGGAAGAACGCGACGATGCGGGGCAGGCGGGCAAAGGCAGCTCGACCCGGTCGGATAGCCACGCATGGAGCGCGCACCCGACGCCCGATCTGCTGGGTATCGTCGCTGGCATCCAGTCTTCCGCGCCCGGCTATGCGCGCCTGCGCGTCGCGCCTGCCCTTGGTACGCTCAAGCGGGTCGAGGCGACGGCCGCGACACCCTATGGTCCAGTGAGCGTAAGCTACCGTATCAAGGGCCAAACTCTGTCGGCTGATATCACGCGACCAAAGGATCTGCCCGGCGATTTCGTCTGGGCGGGTAAATCCTATCCGCTGACGGGCGCGCGTACGCGTCTGACCGTGCCGACACGCTAAGATGGGGGAGGGGATATATGCCAAAGCCGTTTCGAATACGGAAGATCGCAGGGATCGCCCTCTCCATAGTGGCGATCCCTGCCCTGGCGCAATCGACGCCCAATCCGATCGAAGCGGACGGCACCGTCAATGTCCCCGGTTATCGCTTGCCGCCTTCGGTCTATCTGAGCGAGGAGGCGCGGAAATCGCTTCCGCGTCGCCCTCTCGATGCAAACGACATGCTGACCCAGCTGATCGAAAAGGGCCGCGTTCCAGCGGCGCGTCAGGGAATGGCGCGCGGTCTTGCCGGGCAGATCCGCAAAATGGCGCAGGATTATCATGTCAGCTATCGCGAAGTGACGGTCGGTGGCGTGCACGGTTTTCTGGTCTCACCGGCCAGGCGCGGCAAGCGCAACAATATCCTGATAAACCTCCGGGGCGGCGGCTTCATCATGGCCAATGCCGCGGCAGGCGGATTGCAGGAATTGATCCCACTCGCCAGCCGGACGGGCTTTGATATACTGACGACCGATTACCGGCAGGCGCCCGAGGCGGTCTTCCCCGCCGCCAGTGAGGATGTCGCCTCGGTCTATCGCGAACTGCTCAAGACCCATAAGGCGTCGCAGATCGGCATATTCGGCAGTTCCGCCGGCGGCCTGTTGACCGCCCAAGCGATCGCCTGGTTCCAGCATGTGAAGTTGCCCGCGCCGGGTGCTGCCGGAATCTTCTGCGCATCGGCGGATGCACGATGGGCAGGGGATAGCTGGTATTCGTTCAAGCCGATGCAGGGTCTGACGGCGCCAGCCACGCTGGATGAACGTTTCTATTATGGCGACCATGATCTGTTAGACCCGCTGATGTCGCCGATGATGTCGCAGGACGTGCTGCGGTTTTTCCCGGCGACCCTGTTGCTGACCTCGACACGCGCAGGAGAGGTCAGTGCGGCCGTCAACACGCATCGCGAGTTGATCAAGGCGAAGGTCGATGCCGATCTTCATGTCTGGGACGGGTTGGACCATTGTTTCTTCGGCAATCACGCCCTGCCCGAAGCGCGCGAGGCATTGGACGTCATGACCGATTTCTTCGTCCGCACACTGCGCCGATAAGGATCGCGGCGCTACCGTTTCGGCATCAGCCGGCCGCGTCGCTCCAAACCTGCGCGAAGAAGGGATTGCGCCGCGCTTCGGCATCGTAGTGGGCCGGATCGACCATCGTCGTGGGGCACCAGTGGCCGCCCTTCATATAGAGGTTGGGCGTCATCGAAAAGCGTTGCCCTGACGCCGACTGCCATTCCACCGGCACATGCAGCCCTTCGAAGGCGGTCGCCAGGCATTTGCCGCCGCGATATTCCGCCGCCCCGCGCAGGTCGTCCAGCCGCCATGCGTCGGGCGTGCGGCTTTCGTCATAGCCATGGTTCAGCAGGCTGGGTTCACGCGATGGCTGGGCAAAGATGAAGTCATCCCAGTTGCGTGGAATGGCTTCCCACGCGGCACGCGACCCGAAATAATGGGCGATCTTCTCCTGCTCGTCTTGCGCCATCCAATACAGCGATCCACCCGGCGCTTTTGCAAGCCCCTCGATCCGTTTGCTCACCATGCCCGGCGCATAGCGGGATACGGCACGGGCGATCCAGGGCATGTGGCGCGGAGCCTCGGCGAAATAGGCATCGAGCGACTGCTCTCGAAACGGCACCAGCGCCTCCAGACGGTCGGAATTGGCATACCATTGGCCATGGAAATTGCGGGTGGCAAACCAGTGTGGCTTCAGCGCCTTGCGATAGTTGGGCATGGATTGGGTCATGAACTCATGGTTCACGACCCGCGATGTCGCGCCGCCGCCGATGTTGTAGAAGCCGCGCCAGAACGCCTCTGGCACGCTATCGTCGCATACCGCTGCCATCAGCCGACCGCTGTCGTTCGCCGTCGACCACTCGAAAACGCCATTGATCGGATTGTGAAACATGATCGGATCGAACATTTTCCACATGTCGAAATGGGCCATGCCGCTCTGGCGCAGCGACACCCAGTGGCGGATGCCGCTTTCCGCCACGATCGCTTCGGCCTGGGTCTTGGTGACGGCATAATGGTCGTAGGCGCTGATCTTGATGGGATCGCCCGTGCGGCCCCAATGTACCGGGGCGTTGCGGCTGCCGGTTTCGGCTACAGTGCCGATATAGATCAAGCGGGTCTGTTCCGGGTCGCCCACAGTCTTGATGGCATTCACGATATTGCGTGCGCCGCCGACATTGACATGGGTAACGACATCTTTTGGCATATTGTCGGCAAGGGGGGACACCAGCCCACCGACATGAAGGACGACGTCGGCACCGCGCACGCCGTCTTCGATCGATGCCGCGTCGGTCAGGTCGCCCCAAACGATCTCCGCCAGGCCGCGTGTCTCGACATCGCGCACGACCGGATGGCTCTTTTCCTGCGGCCGGACGAGGATACGCAGGCGCAAGCTGTCGCTCTTGGCCGCGATACGCTTGATGGCTTCACGGCCCATATTTCCGGTCGCGCCGGTGAGAAAAATAATCTTGCGGCTATCGGACACTGGCCTCTCCCTTTGAAAAATTATTAGAACAGTTGCGTTCGAATAACAAGGGTTTCGGCTGCTCGCCCGGCAAGGCCGCTATCGGCGTCACATCCGGCGATCCATAGTCCGGGAACCTGCCACAAGGCGCATCTATAGTCAGACGTCTTGGCACCAGACCGAACGGGCCTGGTGCCGATGACCGTCATTTTTTCGGCATCTTGGCGAAGTCCGCGTCGATCGCTGCCAGGCGCGCATCGGTGACGTCATCAGGCGAATATTGCTGAATTGCCTTGAGCGTCATGCCGCGAGCCATGTCGATCTGGTCGTTGGTCGTCATGCCGGGGATATGCTTTTCAATGATCGCCTTGGCGGCCGGATTATCCAGCAATGTGCCGAGATCCGTGTCCGCAGTTGTGAACGCCTGCGGGGCGGCCGCCGCCGCCGCGGGGGGTGTAGGCGCCGCAGGCGTCTGTGCAAAGGCAGACGTGGCGGCAGTCAGCGCAACCAATGCACCGATCAGAATCTTACGCATCCAAAACATCCTCTTCCATTGATTCTAATCTATCTATCGAACGTTTGTGTTCTAATATCAAGATGCTCGCCCATATGGCGGTGACGGCTATTCAGGGCCATGAGCATAGAACTACCCTATACGCCGAAGCCACCTGACACGGATATGCGTTGTCCGGTCACATAGCCGGCTTCATTCGACGCGAAAAACACGCAGGCGTGGCCGATCTCTTCTGCCGTCCCCCAGCGCTTGAGGCAAAGCAGGCGATGCGTATTGTCGATCCAGCGCTGGTCGATCTGCCCGATGCGGGTGAGTTCATGCAACTGCCCAGCGTCTATGACCCCTACCAGGACGGAATTTGCCCGAATCTTGTACCGGCCTTCTTCTTTTGCGATGCCCTTCATCAACTGCTCGTTGGAAGCCTTCACCGCAACCGACATGCCATCGCGTTGCGGCCACCAATCGTGACCGGCCGATCCCAAGGTAACGAAGCTGCCGCCGCCCACTTCCCGAAAATGGGGAATGACCGTTTGGGCGACGGCTAAAAACCCATGCACTTCCACCTCAAAGGCATGGCGCCACTCCTTCATCGGCGTTGACGCAAGATAGCGTTGATTGACGAGCGGGCCGGCCGCCCAGACGACGCTGTGAATGCGGCCATGGGCGGCGATAGCGTCGTCTATAACTTGTCTCACCATATTTTCATCGGTCACGTCGGCCTGATGAACGCTCATCTTACGGTCGTATTTGCTGACATCACGCGCGATTTGTTCGGCGCGATCCCGACCGTTGCGGTAGACGATCGCGATGTCGCTGCCTGCTGCAGCAAAGCTGCGCGAGATACCGCTGCCTATACCGCCGCTACCGCCGAATATGATCGCGCATCCTTGCGGAAATGTAGCCAATCTTCTCTCCTGTCTTTTTCAAACATTATTTAAAACCGCCCGCAGCGAAATATTGGGGTGCGTTACTGACAGCGCCGCCGCATTGTCCTTACCGCCACGACATATTCTGCGTCACGACGAGACGCCCGATCGCGGCCCCCGCCGATTGGCACGGTCGTTCCATTCCTGCGTCACCTCGCCGATATCGAGCGGCCGAACCATCATCAGCACGCCGCTCCAGTGGCGCGCATCCTGCTGCACAACCGCCTCTTGTTCGGCAATCAGGTGAACGTCCTCGCGCAGAGCATCGAACAGAGCCAAGATGCGCTCGCGGCCTGTTTCGGTCAGGGCGACCATGTCCGACACATAGCGCGCGTCTGCCGCACCAAAATCCATCGACATGAAAAGTGGCTTCACCGTTTTCTCGAATGCGACCGCCAACGGGCCACCACGCCGCCATCTGACGGAACGGCTGGTTTTTGCGCGAATGCGACCGCGCGAAGGCAGATCGATTAGGCCCAATCGGTCCAGCCTTTTCAAATGGGTATCCAACAACTCGGGAGACAGTCCGAACGACTGCGCTATTTCCTCTCTCTGCGCGCCATTGAGAATAGAGAAAAACACCAGCGCCAGCCGTCGGTCAGCAGCAAGCACCCTTTCTTGAGACAGGGTGAAACTCTGCTGCAAGCCGTCATCGGTCTTTTCAACCAAGTTCCGCAGGTCGATCCCCGCGATCCCGCATATTTCATCGAGACGATCGAGCGTCAGTCCTTCACCCCGCAACCAACGCCACACGGTCGGCTCCGCCACGCTTAATGCATCTGCCAATTGGCTCACTCGAATGCCCTGACCCTTCAACTGCCGCCTCAGCGATGCAAGGATCGTAGCCGTCGCGGGACGCATGCCACCAGACATATATTTTTATCCTATCATTATATGATATAAATATATTGCCAGGCGCAATTTGCAATCAACGCCTTGTTGTTCCGTTCGGATGCAACCGGCATTGTTACTCCGATAGACAGGCCTGAGCGGCCTTATCCAGGAGAGGATCATGGCGCGAACCGCTGACTATAATCTGGGGGAATATACATTCCCTCGTGGCTGGCTGATGGTCGCACGGGCGACGGACGTCACCGACGCACCCGCGGCGTTGCGCATGTTGGGACGCGACCTGGTAATCTATCGTGGCGGGTCGGGCCGGATCGTTTTACTCGACGCCTATTGCCCGCATATGCAAGCGCATCTCGCCGCCGACCAGACCTCTGGCGCCGCCGCCAATCGCATCGAAGGCGATTCCATTCGCTGCCCCTATCATAGCTGGCGCTTCGGGCCGGACGGCCAATGCGATCATATTCCTTATTTTGACGGCAAGATCCCGGCCGCGGCAAAGATACGCGCCTATATCGTGGAGGAGCGGTTCGGCTGCGTGTTCGCATGGCACGATCCGGAGGAGGGCGCGCCCGACTATGCATTGCCGCTCTTGCCCGAATGGGACGACCCCCATTGGCTACGCGACGACTATGACGACCTGGGCACGTTGGACGTTCACCCGCAGGAAATCCTCGATAATTTGGTCGATACACGACATTTCGGTCCGATTCATGGGCAGAAGATCGCCTATTTCAATTCGGTGTTCGATGGCGTGGTGGGTAAGCAAATATCGGGTGGCGGTCATGAAACCATGACCAGCGAGGGCGGCGTGTTGGACGTGGACGCCTTTTATACCGGGCCGGGCATCCTCATCGCGCGCTATTCGGGCGAAACCGACGCCGTCCAGATCATTTGCCACACACCCAAAGAAGATGGGGTGACGCAGGTGTGGCACAGCATCGTTACGCGCGCGCTGCACAACCCGCCAACAGATGGAGACCTGGAATTGCGTACGCAATATCATCGGGGTGGCCTTGCGGCCTTCTCGCAGGATTTCGCGATCTGGAGGACCAAGGCGCCTGCATTCCATATTTTGCGCCTTCCCACTGACGGTCCGTTCCATCGTGGCCGCGTCTGGTATCGGCAATTCTACAATCCGCGCGCCATGGCTGCCGACTTTCAGGCCCGCGCCAATGGCGTGCATCACACCGACGGCACGCCTCCAGCGCCCGATTTGCAGGCGGCGGAATAACAACCGACAATAATCTGGGAAAGGAAGAGAATGAGCAGGATATTTCCTGAAGGCGCCGTCGCGGTTTTCGGTGGCAGCGGCGGGATCGGCAAAGGCGTTGCGCTGGAGTTTGCCAGGGCAGGCACTGACGTGGCGATCTTTTATCGATCGAAGAAGGACAGCGCGGAGGACGTCGCTGCAGATATCCGCGCGATGGGCTGCCAGGCCAGTATCCACCAAGCCGACGCGCGTAGCTACGAAGAGTTGGAAGCCGGTTTTGCAGGCGCCGTCGATGCCCATGGACGCATCCACAGCATCGTCTGGGGCGCCGGTCCGATCGTGGCGCAGGTGCCGCTAGCCGACTGGTCGATCGAACAGTTCCGCGCATCGATGGAGATTGAGGCATTCGGCTTCTACTATGCCGCTCGCATCGCCATCCCCCACTTTCGCGCCAAGGGCGGCGGATCGTTCGTTCACCTGGGGTCGGGCGGGCATGACTGGTGGCCGCATCTGGATGGCCTTTCGGTCGCGCCCAAGGCCTGCAACGAGTCCTTGGTCAAAGGCATCGCCAAGGAAGAAGGCGTGCACGAAATTCGCGCCAACTCCGTGCTCGTCGGCGTAATCGACGCAGGCCAGTTCAAGGTTGGCCAGAAAGAAGGCTATTTCGACGCCGAATGGGAACGGAACGTCAAGGCCATGCTGCCCATCAAGCGCTGGGGCAAGGCGGAGGATATCGGCAAGGCTGCCGTGTTCCTGGCGTCCGATAACGCCAATTATGTCACCGGCCAGACCATCTCGGTCGCAGGTGGTTTTGGCGTCTGAACTGATGATCGGGGGCGGCGCGATCCGTCCCCGCGTCCCGCTAAGGCCGATGTGCTGAACCGCGCAAAAATGTCGGGCGCTGACCGGAAGCACGCAATTATTCGCTAGCAATAGGCGCCTCTACCTTGTGCAGCGCTTAGCAGCGGATCGCCGCGAACGGCATTACCGGAAAAATGGACTGAGAAAAGCCCCTCTATCGGGCAGCGAAAATACATGTTTGTTGATTATCTACCATTTCGATAGATAAATGGCGCTATGGTGGATTCTCATTTCATGCCTGACGATCGTGGATCGCGTTGCACCGTTGACGACGCGTTCGATCATGGAGCGAAGCCATCCGGTATCGAGTGGCCCACATTGCTGCTGGCCATCGGCATCTACGCCGCTTGGCTGCTCATTACCGCGTTCCACGCCAGTGTACCGTTCTGGCTGCTGGGGGTTGTCGGCGGCGTGATCATTGCCTGGCATGGATCGTTGCAGCATGAAATCATTCATGGGCATCCTACCGCCACCAAATGGTTCAACGGGATGCTGGGCGTCGTGCCGCTATCCCTATGGCTACCCTTTTCCATCTATCACCGCTCCCATCTCGCCCATCATCGCGCCGAACATATCACCCATCCTCTGGACGATCCGGAAAGTCATTATGTCAGCCATGACCATGGCTGGCGGGCGCGTTTCGCGACATGGGAAGGGGGATTGATCGCCCGGCTGATTCTCGGCCCGCCGATCCGCATAATGGCTTTTCTGCTAGATGAAACGGAAAGGGCATGGCGCCATCCACTGGACTGGCCGCGGGACTGGGTGCCGCATATGCTTGCGTTATGGCCCATTCTCTGGTGGCTGAACCATGTGAACCTGCCGATCA
This sequence comes from Sphingobium sp. HWE2-09, assembly GCF_035989265.1. GTDB lineage: Bacteria > Pseudomonadota > Alphaproteobacteria > Sphingomonadales > Sphingomonadaceae > Sphingobium. Next base: position 1,077,064 of record NZ_JAYKZX010000001.1, read on the forward strand.
CCGATTATGTGCTTGCCTTCGTCTATCCCGGCACGGCGCTGACCTTGTTGCGCTCCTTCGCGGAACATAGGGCCGATGCCGATGCTGGCCGACGCGCCGCGATCGTGCGTCGTGGCGGGGTGTTCGGGCTATTGTTCCTGAACAATAACCTCCATGCAGTCCATCATGCACGGCCAGATCTGCCCTGGTATCGGTTGCCCGATCATCTGCTGCAGAACGAACAGATATTTGCGGCGGCGCCCGTCTATGCCAGCTATGCCGATGTCATCCGCCGCTTTGCATGGACGCCGAACGACGGCATCGTGCATCCGGCTTTTCGCGGGCAAGAGGATTGGGTTTGATCGCGTCGCTTGGCATGTATGATCTACCTTGGTTGCATATGGCCAATGACGACCTGTGGCGCGTAGTCGCGGCCTGCCTGACGGCGAACGGCATAGAGGATGTGCCGACATTTTTGACGAGGAACGTCGACCTGCACGCGCTGTGGCGATCGCCTGACCTGCTGCTGGCGCAGACGTGCGGCTACCCACTGGTGCGCGAGTTGGAGGGGCACGCAGTCTTGCTAGCGACGCCCCATTATATCGCGGAAGGATGCGAAGGCCCCTATCATCGCTCCGCCATCCTGGTGCGGGCAGATGATCCAGCGGCCGATATCGCCGATCTGAAGGGGCGTCGTGCCGGCATGAACGATAGGCGCTCGAACAGTGGCATGAACCTGTTGCGCGATGCCGTAGCACCCTACGCGGATGGCGCGACCTTTTTCGCTTCCGTGCAGGTGACGGGATCGCATGCCGACAGCTTGATGGCCTTGTTGACCGGCGCGATCGATGTGGCAGCGATCGATTGCATCACCCTGGCGCACTTGCGTAGCCGATATCCACAGCAAGCCGCGCAGCTGCGCGTACTGGCCTGGACGCGAGCCGTGCCCGGCCTGCCGCTCATCCTGTCGATGACCCAGGCTCATCATAGGGAACAGCTATTGATGGCGCTGCGCCATGCCAGCATTGATCCGATGGGGCAGGCCAGTCTCCATACCCTGCGCATCGGCGGTTTTTCCGCCCTAAGCTGGGACGATTATGCCATTATTCGTACGATCGAACAGCAGGCGATTGAGAGCGGCTATCCGGTTCTTCAATAACGTCATCCCGCCTCGCCTAACCCCTCGGCGCCATCTGTCACAAACTCTGGCGGATGGTTTGCGCAGAGTGTCGATGCCTGAAACCGCTTTTACTACTCAAATGGTCGAGAATATGGCGCAACTCGGCGCGAAGCGGGCGTCAGCATGTTGCGACCGCCAATTTTCGCGCGCAACATTTTCCCTCAATCGCAAACAGGAGGCCGGTTATGGGCATCGAAAACCGCTTGCAGGCACTCAAACGTCAGATTGCCACCATCCTCAATGACGACACGCGCTACGCCGTGGCGGAGCGTATTCGCGAACTGGGCTATATCGATTTCCGCGATTTTTTCCAGGCCCGTCCGGCCCCTGCTCATGTCGCTGCGGTCGAATATCTGTTGCGGCCTGCACAATAACGGAACCACATCGGCGTCAGCGCATTATGTAATTATCGGACGGTAACTTTGCCCCCCGCTCATCAGCCGTCCGATCGGCCCCGTCAGCATCCCCCCGCTGACGGGGCCTTGTCATTTGGTCAGCGGACGCGCGGTCCGCTTGCAATGGTAGTCCGACCCGTGACCATTACGTATCGCTCAACGCGTTTGGCTTACAACTGCAACGCAATCGATCATGCGCAAGGTGAATGGCCGACCCGGTTTTAATAATCGACTTCACCACGCCGCCGCAATTCGGCGCTTGCCGGGTCAAAAATCATGTTGAGCACAAGGCCTGCAGCCAGGACCGCTGCAAACGCCGTAGCCAGATAGAATCCGTAAATCGCATCGCCCAGATATTCGCCCATCAACCCCATGAACAGCGGTGCCACCACGGCGCTGACGCAGGTGAAAAAGAGGATGATGCCGGAGATCGCGCCATGCTGCGCCTTGGGAAAGCAGCTGATCCCCTTTGAGTTCAGGGTCGGATATATGACCGACATGAACAGGCCCGAAAGCGGCAGGGCGACGACGGCGAAAGGCCGTCCGCCCCATATCGCGCAGGCGAAGCAGAGCAGGATGGCGATGCCGCAGACAGCCATGACGCTGGTCCAGTCGTAACGCTCCAGCAGCCAGAAGCCGCCGAACCGGCCGATCACGCGCAGGATGAAGAAGATCGACAGCGCATAGACGGCCCATTGCCAGCCGGGGCTGCTATAGCCCGCGAGTAGGGTGGGCATCCAGACATAGATGGCGGTTTCCACGCCGACATAGAGCATGATGCCGCTGCTAAACGCCAACGCGTAGCGATTGCGCAGCATGGCGAGCATGTCGGCCAGGGGCGCGCCGTCCGGAGCGGTGGCGCGCATCTGCGGATAGGGGACTCGCCAGGCGACGATCATGAGTAGGCCGCAGAAGATGGCGGCGATGAGATAGAGCCATTTCCATGAGGCGTTGTGCGACAGGAGATAGGCGACGATGGCCGGGCCGATGATCGCGCCGATGCCGAAAAACCCCTCCACCACGTTCATGGTCGCGGTGTGGGCGCGGGTGGAAGTGGATATGTCGCCGATCAGCGCGAGCGCGGCGGTCTTGAAGATGCCCACGGCAATGCCGCCGATGAAGAGCAGGACGAGGAAGAGGCCGAAGCTGCTGATCCAGGCGAAGAGCGAGGCGCTGAGGCCGAACAGGCCGAGGCCGATCAGGATCGTCACCTTGCGCCCCAGACGGTCAGCCAGCGAACCAAGTAGCACGCCGCCCAGCGCAATGCCGCTCATCGTCGCATAGTGGAACGATCCACCTGCGGTCAGGCCCAGGTTAAATTCGCGGATGACGGACGGGATGATGACGCCGACCGATTCCGATGTCATCGCGAACATCAGGAACATGAGGTAGGTGAGCCAGCGGATGCGCGCCATCGTCAGACCAGCTTATACATGCGGATGCGCACGGCGGGCGTTGTCATTTCTGGGACCGGACCCACGGTGCCGGCGAACGTGGCTTCGTTAAGCCAGCCATGGGGACCGTTGGGGACTTCGAAGGTCGCAGTCGTTTTGGCATAGCCTTTACCGGCCAGCCCCCTGTTGCGGATATGGATGACGGTGCCGTCGGCTTCGCGCATCAGATAGGCAGCTTCCAATTCGGTGAAACCGTCGGCGCGGACCAGTTGCCAGTCCATGCCTTCGGGGAAGATCGTGCCGCTGATCCGTGGCCCCTTGAACGTGCCGCCGGTAATGGGGATGCGGACGCGCTTGCCGTGCGGGGTCATGCCGATCTCTTCGGCCGGGCCGAGGGTGACGATGGCTTCATAGACGAATTCCGCCCGTGGCGTGTCGTCGGCTTTGGATTGCGCGGCCACGGCCTGTGTGTCGATCAGGCCGGTCGCCAAAGCGCCTGCCGCGACCAGAAGCCCTCTGCGCGATGGCAGAATGTCGTCAGGTTGGTCCGCCATGCCTATGCCCTCTCCAGACATGGAGCGCGCCCTTTGTGACAGGCGCGCCCCATTGTGCTTATTATCAGAATTGCATGCCCAGGCGCACGCCATAGGTGCGCGGCGGGTCGTAATTGGCCGTCGTACTGCTCCACACGGTGACCAGATTATTGGCGACCCGCTTGTTTTCCAGATTGTTGACGAAGCCGGTCACGGACAATTGCCCATTGTCGGTTTCATAGCGCAGGTTGAGGTCGGTCTTGGTGTAGGATGCGCGGCGGCTCTGCGCATAATTCTGGATGTCGCTGAAGGTGCGCGACTGGACGTAGAAATCGACGCTGGGGGTCAGGTTGCCCGCGCCGCCCAGATCGAAGATATGGGCGTAGCTGGCGCGCGCGCTCCATTTGGGGGCGTTGGGCAGTTCGTTGCCGGACACGTCGCGGATGACGTTGGTAGGCAGGGGCAGATTGCCGAACGCGGTCGTGATCGCGTTATAATTGCCGCTGGCCGAATTGAGATTGTCAGATGCCGTCGGAAAGGAACGGATCTTCGCGTCGAGATAGGAGACGAAGCCGCTGATCCGGTCGGCACGGGTCGGGCGGATCGTCGCTTCCAGTTCGATACCGCGCAGGCGAGCTGTCGCGGCATTGGTCGTCACCGCAGAGACCTGATTGGTCAGAGGATTGAGGACGATGCTGGAAACCTGCAAATCCTTATAGTCCATGTTGAAGGCGGTGGCCGACAGATAGAGTTTGCCGCCCATCAGTGAGCTGCGCACGCCAGCTTCGTAATTGGTCACGGTTTCGGGCTGATACTGGCGATATTGCGGGGCGTTGCCGCTGGCCTCCAGACCGCCGCCACGAAAACCGGTGCCGACGCTGGCATAGACCAGGGTTTCGGGCGTCACTTCGTAATTCACGCCCGCCTTCCAGCTGGTGTTGGAAAATTTCGCTTCCGGCCGGTTGGTGTCGTCGGACAGGGCATAGACGAAGGGAATGCCGGGGCAGGTCGTGGGCGTGATGTTCGCCAGCGTGATCGTGTCGCCGGGGCAGACCAGTTCGATGTTGCGCTGGTTGACCTGTTCCCATGTGGAGCGAATGCCGCCGAGTATCTTGAGGCCCGGCGCAAGTTCGTACGTGCCCTGACCGAACACGGCCTGCGACTTGGTGCCCTGACCGCGATAGGAGGTGACGACGTCGACGCCGCTGATCGTCGAAATGTTGGTGCCGGTGCCAGCGACCTTGGCGATGCCAGCGGCGTTGAAGATGCTGTTGAACGGCGCGGGGGCGGTGTCGCCTGCATGGAGCAGGCGGGTGCCCGATGGCTGCTTATCCTGATAGAGATAGCCGCCGAGTACCAGATTGAACGCGCCGGAATTGAAGTTGGCGTTGAGTTCATGCGAGCGGGTTTCGACGCGGCGGTCGATATTCTGCTGCGTGAAGACCCCGGTCGCGGAATCGACGCCGTTGTTCTTCAATAGCGAGTAGCCGGCCAGATAGGTGAAGGAGAGCGTATCGGTCGCGTCCCATGTCAGGCGCGAGCGAGCGGCGTAATATTTGAGGTCGATCTGGTTGTCGGTGACGAAATCCTGACCGGGATTGATGCCGCCATCCTCGATCGTCTGGATCGGGCCGAACGTGCCCGCTGCGATATTGGCGTTGGGATAGACGTTACGGCTGCGGATATAGGTGAGCGGGATCGTGCCCTTATTCTCTCCATAGTTCAGCGACAGGCGCCAGGTCAGGCTATCGCCCAGATGCAGGATGGAATTGACGCGCAGGCCGGCCTGATCGGTCTTGTTGTAATTTTGACGCGCGGCATATTTGCCGCCGAACCCGTCATCGACCTGACGATAGGCGGAGACGCGCAGGGCAAAGGCGTCGCTGATCGGCAGATCGACCGCAGCGCGGGCGCGGATTTCGTTGAAGCGGCCATATTGGATGTCAGCGGTAAAGCCCATCTTCTTGCCTGGATCGGCGGTGTTGATGTTGACGACGCCAGCGGTGGCGTTGCGGCCATAGACGGTGCCCTGCGGCCCACGCAGAACCTCGACCGATCCCAGATCGAACAGGCCAAGCGTCAGGACGGCGGCGGACGGATCGTAGATACCGTCGATCTGGGTCGCGACGGTGGAATAGCCGCTGAAGCTGTTGTTGCTGCCGATGCCGCGGATGGCGAAACCGTTCTGGCTGGATTGCAGGCCGGGAACTGTGCTGGTCAGCGCGGCGGCGGAATCGACGCCCTGCCGGTTGAGGCTGTCCTGCGTCACGACGCTGACGGCGACGGGGGCTTTGGAGAGTTTTTCGGAGGTTTTCTGCGCGGTGACGACAATGTCGCCGGCGTAGTTTTCGGACGCGCTCGTGTCCTGCGCCAGGGCGGGGCTGGCAATGGCGGCGATACTCGCGCCTGCAAGAAGGAATGACAGTCTATTCATGATACTCTCCCTTTGATTGCCCGGACCGGTTTGTTTCCCCTGGTCCGGGCGCTTGTTTTTGTGGCGATGGTTAGAAGCGAAAATGGTCCTGTGCGGCCTTGGCCATGGCGGCATAGCCCGCGTCGGACGGGTGGAGTTTGTCGCCGCAATCATAGGCGGCAAGGATATGGTCGGGCGCGGCGGGATCGCGCACGACCGCGTCGAAATCGATCACCCCGTCAAAGGCGCCGCTGGTGAGAATCCACTGGTTGATGGCCTGACGGACCTTTTCCTTTTCGGGCGTGGCGTAGCCGGGGAAGGTCGAGCCGAGGAAGGGCGTGAGCGTCGCGCCATGCACCTTGATGCCACGGGCATGGGCGCGTTGAATGAGTTGGCGATAACCTGCGATCAGGTCATCGGCGGTGATGGTGGGGTGGTTGCCTTCGGCACGCGGGTTTTTAAGACCGCTCAGACCCAGATCGTTGATCCCTTCGAGCAGGACGATGTCGGTGACGCCCGGCACGGCCAGCGCGTCGCGGTCGAAACGGGCGAGGCCGCTTTCCCCCACTTCGTCGCGCAGGACGCGGTTGCCGCCGATGCCCGCATTGGCGATGCCGATATTGGTGACGCCCTTGGCGGTCAGCATGCGCGCCAACTGACCCGGCCAGCCGCGCAACAGCGGATCCTTTGCGCCGAAACCGTCGGTAATGGAATCGCCGAAGGTGACGATCGTGCGCGCCGTCCGGTCCGACTGGACAAGGATCGTAGAGACGATTTCGCGTGCAGAGACGGCGGTTGCGCTGGTCAGCGTGGCGGAGGCGGTCTGGTCGGCACCGGTCGCCCACTCCGCCATATGATTGGGGTCGGACTGGGGCAGCGTGACCTTGGTCGGCAGATAGACGCTGACGATGGCGACTGCGCCGGGCTTCACCATAATCGCGAGCGGATCGGACAAGAGCGGCGCGCCCATGGGCAGGCGGACCGAACGCGCGCCCGCAAAAGTCAGCGGACGAATGGTGGCGGCGTCGATCCGGCCCTGCGCATCGGCCAGGGCGATGGTGGCGCTGCCGATCGTCACGTCCTGCAACTGGGTTTCGCCCGACAGCCGGACCTGTACCTGCGTGCCGCCAGCGCTAAGGCGCAGATGGTAGCGGATCGTGCCCTGCACCTCCGGCGCAGGTTGCCAGAAATCATAGGGCAGCTTCGTGGTGGGCAGGGACGGGCTGGATGCCCAGCTGGCGACCCAGCGGCCATTGTCGGCAGCAAACGCCTGTATCGGCAGCAGCGCGACGGCTGCAAGGGCGCACAGGCCCGACCTCATCCTACGCATTGGAAACTATCCTCTTTTTCGATGTCGCCCTTGCCCTTGTACCGGGCATATTGGGGATATTTGCAGATCGGGCGGGTGCGGCCGGGCCAGGGGCTAGCCGCCGACGCGACGCCATGCAGGCGATCGGGCGCGCGGCCCTGCTCGACCCAGGCGACCATCGCGGCGAAGGCGTTGTAGCGGTCGGTGGCCGGGCCGCCTTCGCAATGGTTCATGCCGGGGACGGGGAAGACGCGCGCGGTATCGGATGCCGCGCCATGATAGCGGGCGTCCATCCCGCGATACCATTGCAGCGTGTCGTTCAGGGAAAAGACCGGATCGGATGCGCCATGGGGCACGATCAGCTTGCCACCGGCGGCGCGGAAGGCGTCGATGTCGGGTGAGCGTGCTGACAGCATGTCCCAGCCGGATTCGGTGAAGGGCGCGGCCGTACGATAAATGGCGTCGGCGTCGCGATCGAAATCATAGGCCATCTGCCATTGCAGCAATTGCTGCGGATCAGCGGAGGCGAGCGTCGGGGGCGTCTGGAAGATGGTCGGCAGGGCGGAGCCGCCGATCAGGATGTTGAGCGCGGGCACGCCTTCCTTCGCCAGTCCCAGTTTCCATACGGCCCAACCAGGCGCGCCGATGCCGCCGTCCCAGGGGAAGCTGGCATAGAGGGCGGCGCCGTCGCGCTTGCGCGGACCGGACAGGGACTTGGACAGCATGTCGATCTGCTCGCGGGACAGGCACTGCCCGGTGCGGTCGCCCTTGCAGGTAAGTCTGCGCAGGACCGGCAGCACATCGGCGTTGGTGCATTGGTCGATCCGCATGACGAGGCCGTCGGTCAGGCCGTCCTTGCCGTCGCAGGCTTTGAGGACGGCGCTGCGGACGATGCCGAGTTCGGTCGGGGTATAGAGGCTGGAAAACTGGCCGAAGGGACGCACGCCATTGGCGTCGGGTTTTAGCAGACTACCGAAATGCTGCGCATCCCATGTCTGGGCCAGGCCCGCGCGAGGCAGGGACATGCCGGGGGCTGCGGCGACGATGCCGTTGAAGGCGGCGGGATAGCGATGGGCGAGCGCGAGGCCTTCCTGACCGCCCTTGGAACAGCCCGCGAAATAGGAATAGCGCGGCGCTTTGCCGTAGAAGCTGGTGATGGCGGCCTTGGCGGCCTGGGTAACGGCATCGAGCGAGGCATAGGAGTAGTTGCGGCGTGCTTCGGGATCGAAGCCGAAGGCGACCGCGCCGCCCCTGGCCGGGTCGCTGTTGACGGCATTGTCGTGGCCCGAATCCTGGCTGACGACGGCATAGCCTTGTGCCAGCGCTGGGGTAACGAGGCCTACGCCCGCCGTTGCGCCCAGCGCGTTGCCGATCTCGCCATTGGTGCCGCCGCCGCCCTGAAACAGGAAGCGGCCGTTCCAGTCGAGCGGCAGGCGCAGGTGGAATTTGATGGCGTAGTTTTGGCCGTCCAACCCCTTGCGTTCGGCCATGACGGCGCGGATGTCGCAATGGGCCTTGAGCGGCGTCACGGCATCATATTGGAAGCCGCGTGGGACGGGCTTTGGCGCTGGCCCTTCCGCCACGAAGTCGGCGCTGACGACGCGGGTAGAGGTGTCGGGCCAATGGCCGCGGAGCGTCGTGGCGAAGGCGGCGCAGCGGGCGCTGTCCGGGGTGGCAGCAGAGGCAGGTGTTGATGCGGCGACGATCGCTGCGAGGGCGGAGGCCGTGAGCCAGTAAACAGGGCGGATCATGGTTGCGATTCCTGCAAAGCGTTCTGGCCGATGACGATCGCACCCAGCGGCCCTGCCTCGCGACCAAGCGCCGGTGGCACGATGAGGCTTTGCAGGGCGTCAAGATCCAGACCCGCCAGATAGCCACCAAGATTGTCGGCGACCGCGACGCGGATGCGAGCGAGCAGGGCGGGGCGGTTGTCGAGCACGCCGCCGCCGATCACCAGACGCTGGGGCGAGAAGCAGAGGATGAGCATCGCGACCCATTCGCCCAGTTCGGTCGCGACGCTGTGCCATAAAGGATCGTCGTCGGGCACGTCGGCCAGAGGGCGGTCGGTCCGCGCCGCCAGTGCGGGGCCGCCGATCAGCCCTTCCAGGCAATCACCATGGGTGGGGCATGCGCCCGCGAAGGTATCGCCGGGCGTACGGCGGATGCGCATATGGCCTGCTTCGGGATGGAGGCGACCATGGACGGCCTTGCCATCCACGACGATGCCCAGCCCTACGCCGGTGCCGATCGTGGCGTAGGCATGGACCGCGCAGCCGGTCGCCGCGCCCCATCGCCCCTCCGCCAGGGCTGCGCCCGCCACGTCCGTATCAATGCCCACCGGAATGACAAAGCGACTGGCGAAATGGCCATAAACATCGACGCCCGCCCAGCCGGGCTTGGGCGTATTTTCCATATGGCCGAAATGCGGATTGGCGCGGTCGAGGCAAAGCGGGCCGAAGCTGCCGATGCCGATCGCGGCGAAGGGCGTTCCCCGCCGCCAGCCGTCCAAAGCGGCGGAAATATCGTCGAGCGTTTCTGGTCCCCGCGTCGGCCAACGGCTTTGGTGCAGGATCGTGCGGCCCCGCGCCAATGTGGCGATGCATTTGGTGCCGCCCAATTCTATTCCGGCGATCAGGGTGTCGGTATCGGTCAGGCCAGCCATGCGCGTTCTCCGTCCAGCATGATCTGCAGCTCGGGCGCAGGAGTGCCGCCGAAATGCGCGCGCGTTTGCGCTGCATCGACCGGCGGGTCCGTCAGCCCGATCAGATCGACGAAACTTTGCACGCACAGGTCGGGCAAGACCAGCCAGCTATAGGCCTGATAGGGCGCGGCTGGCGGATTGCCGAAGACGAGGCCCGACCCGTTGAGCGGACGCCATGGGCCGAACAGGCTGTCGGCAACCATGCCATAAAGTCCAGTTGGACCAACGGGGCCGGAGGACGCGAACACCTTCGTCTGGGTAGACCAGAAGAGATAATAGAGGCCGTCGCGCAGGATGACATGCGGCCGTTCCAGTTCGTTGTTCAGGCCGTCGGCATCGATCAACGGCGGCAGGATGTGCCATTTGCCGTCGGTGGCACGCCGGGCGATGCCGACCGCGCCGTTCCACGCCGATATGGACTGGGCGAGCGATCCGGCGAAGAGAAGATAGTCCGCGCCATCGGCGGGATCGCGAAAATAAGCGGGGTCGCGAAACGCCTTGATCGATCCGATCGCGCCACCGCCGGTCATGTCACCGGTGTAATGCACGTCGTCGGGGGCGACGCATTGGGTGGGCATGGTCCAGGGGAACAGGGTGATGGCGTCGTTTTCCACCGACAGGCGCGCTCTGGTCTGGAACAGCCTCTGGACGAAGCTGGTTTCGGTTTCGCCCCGGACACCGGCGACAGTGTAATAGAGGGTGATCGCCCCGCCATCTGGAGACAGGATAGCCGAGCCGGACCATTCCCGGCTGCCCGGCGAAAGACCGTCTGGCAGCACTGGTCCCAGATCATGCCAGTCCGCGCCGACGCGATGCAGCAGGCGCATGCGGGCCACGGCATGGCGTACGTCCGGGTCGGGCAGGATCGGTGCGGACAGGGCGATGAACAGCGTGCCGCCCGCGATCTCCGCCGGATGGCCGTCTATGCGCTGGACCGGCCAATAGTCCCACAGGTCAAGCGTGTCGATGACTCGCGGCTGATGCGCGATGAGGGGCGCGTAGCTGGCCGATGCCACGTCGATGCGCGTCACGTCCTGGGCGGTCCAGCGGGTGGCGGCGATGGCGTCGCTCATGCAGCGATGCGCCCGAAGGTCACGACCTTCGCCAAGGCGTGCAGTCCCTGGCGAAGGTCCGACGTCCGCCATGCGGGGAGGGCCGCGGGCGACGTGTGGGCTGTGGGGAAGGCGCGGGAGGTGCACTGATCCACGGGTGCGCGGTTGCCGGTTCGGGCGTCGCGCCGCTGCTTCAGTGATGAAGCATCCCATATCGAAAGCTGCGCCCGCACCATCGCCCCCTAATCTCACGTCTTCTTCGTTGACTGACGGTTATAGGCAATAACAAACGTTTGCAAGAATAAATGCAAACGTTAGCAATGGCCTTTTGCAAAGCTATGAATTTCTGATCAGACCGTTCAGGCGGAGGCGCGCTGGACCAAGGTAGGGGGCAGGGTGATGGACCGGGTGCCCTGTCCCGCCATGCGTTCGAACAGCAGGTCGACCATCATGCGCGCGCCCAGCGCGACATCCTGCCGGATCGTGGTGAGCGACGGCGTCGTCTGACCCGCTATGAAAACATCGTCATAGCCGATGACGGCAATGTCTTCGGGCACGCGCAGGCCATGATCGGCGATGGCGCGCAGGGCGCTGAGCGCGATGACGTCGGATGCGGCGAAAATGCCGTCGGGGGTGGGGGCATCGCGCATATAGTCGCGGATCGTGGCATAGGCGGCTTCGGGCGTGACGTGGGTGGGCAGGACGAAGCCAGGCGCCGCTTTTGCCTGTGCGATGGCGTGATTGAACCCGGCGAAGCGGGCTTCGAACTCCGGCACGTCCGGATTGCCGAGGAAGGTCAGTCGCTTGCGCCCGGTGGACAGGAGATGCTGGGCGGCGAGGCGGCCGCCTTCGAAATTGTCGGACCCCACCGTCATCTGCTGGTAGCCATTGACCGATGCGCCCCAGACAATGAGCGGCGCGTAGCTGGCGGACACCTGCTCGATCGCGTCGATCTGGTTGGATTGGCCGACGATGATGACGCCGTCGACCTTGCCGGAATCCACGAACGCCTGCAGCCAGCGATCGTCCGAGGGAATGACACGGGATAGGAGAAGGTCATAGTGCCGATCGGCCAGCGTGTCGGCGAGCGAGGCAATCAGGCTCATGAAGAAGGGGTCGGTCAGATGCTGTTCGGTTTCATGACCCAGCGGCAGGACCACGCCGACCGCTCCCGTCCGCCCGAGCCGGAAATTGCGCGCGGCGACGTTGATCTGAAAATCATGGTCGCGGGCAAGCTGCTTGATCCGATCGCGGGTGGCTTTGGCGACGAGGGGGTTGTCCGCGAGCGATCGGGACACGGTGGATATGGACACGCCCGCAAGCGCTGACAGATCGGCGAGGTTGGAGGCTTTGTGGCGTTTCATCTGCATATTCCAAAGCGGCTATCACGTATCTCCACGGACTTTGCGATATACCGATGGCGTCAGTGCTAGGGATAGCCCCCATCATATACAAGCTGCGGGCGATACCGAAATGGGTGGAACAGCCGGTCAGGCTCAAAATGAAAGACAGGAAAGCCGCAGCGCATCCAGGAAGATGACGTCAAAATTACCGCTGTTGCCTTTGCGCCCGTGTATCCGCAGATAGGCTGGCAGAGTGATTGGCGAACCTCAGTCTTTATCGCCGTTTCCGAATAGGCGCTTGTCGATATAGGTTATGCGGCAGGCCAGATCCGCTTCCCCCGACGCCACGATATAATGGTCGCCATCATCCACGATGCCGGTCGTAAACACGATGTCGCGCAGGTACATCTGATGCTCCAGCGGTTGCGTCAGCACCGCATTGGCTTCCAGCAATGGCTTGTGATCGGTGCGCAGCACGATGGCGGGATCGTCCCGGTCGAGCAGCGACCAGTAGGTGCGATAAATACCGGCTATCCCCCCTGGCTCCACGCCATGCCACAGGGTCAGCCATCCATCCGCCGTCAGGATTGGCGGCGCGCCGCCCCCGATCCGCACGGTTGCGTTGGTTGCCGCATGGGGGCGAATACCAGGTTTGCGATAGGGTTTCCAGAAGCGCCCATCAGGCGAGGTCGCCAGATTGATCGACGGCCCCGGTCGCCAGTTGCTACCGGGCGGATAGGCGAAATAGAGGTCGCCCAATGGCCGCGTCTGCGCCCAATACTGCCCATCGATCCTGCCTTCGAAGATCAGCATGTCCTTATTCTGGTGATCGAGCACTATGTCCTCGAAACGCCAGTCCAGCCCATTGTCCGATACATAGAGCGTGGTACAATGCCGTTCCGGGCTGACCGAACAGGTGGTCATCAGCCATTCGTCCCCGACGCGGCTGATGCGCGCGTCTTCGATGCCATAGCATTGGAAATCATGCTCCGGTACGATCGCCCGGTCATAATGCACCGCCACCACCGACAGGCCGTCCGGCGTCAGTTCCACAGGCAGCAACCATGACAGAGACGTGAGCGCCAGAACGTCCCAACCCTGCCCCTTGACGGAGAAGGTGCGCGGGTCGGACATCTCGACCGTATCGAGCGGCCAGGCATCGAGCTGGTATCCGCCATCTTCCCACCGCACCGCATGAATATGCCCGTCCCAAATCGGGGTGCGCAGCGCTTCGGCGATCCGGACCATCAGCAACAGGTTGCCGTTGGCAAGCCGCGTCAGCCCCGGATTGAACGCGCCCAGAATATAGGTTTCCGCGTCCAGCTTTCCCGCCAGCGGCGACCGGGCAAGATCCACATCATCAGGCACGAAGACCAGCTGGTCGATCATAATGTTCATTCCTGATCCAACATGCGCGGCACGATGGTCAGCTGCTGTACCACGGCCCGGCGCGGCTGGCTCAGCAGATAATGGACGCCGACGGCGATATCCTCGGCCCGCAACATCGTTTCCTCGGCGATCATCTTACGCTGCTTGTCGGCCGGAATGTCGGGATATTGGAAGTCGGCGCCGGTCTTCCCCGGCTCGACCAGCGACACCTTGATCCCCTTGGGGCCAAGTTCGCGGCGTAGCGCTTCGGCAAAACCGGCGATGCCAGCCTTGATCCCGGCATAGACCGTGGACCCCGGCCCCAACACATGCGCGCTCATCGATCCGATCAGTACGATATCCCCGCTTTCGCCCAGCGTCTCCACCGCTGCATGGGCGCTCATCACATAGGCGGTGAAATCGACCGCCAGCGCATAACGCACCTCCGCTGCGCTCATGTCGCTCAGCCCTTGCGCGGGCACGGCCGCGTTGATGACGACGATATCGACCCCGCCCAGATAATCGCCCGCCGCCGCCATGAACCGAGGGACTGCGCCGTCATCGGCAAGGTCGATCGCCATGCCGTCGCCTTTTCCCACTTCACGGATGCGCGCCAGGGCATCGTCCAGATGTTCAGGCGTCCGGCCGCAGATGAACACGTCCACCCCCTCGCTCGCCAACAAGACCGCGATCGCGCGGCCGATGCCGGTGGTGCCGCCCGTAATGATGGCGCGTTTGCCTGTAAGCGGCGGCTGATCGGTGTGGGCGTCGGCGCTATCCGTCATGCGGCATCCTCATTGTTGCTGGCGATGTCGCTGTAATTCCCCGCTGCCGCTGAAGTTGCGCGACGCTGTTGGCATCGCGAAATTTCATTGCGTGTAACAGAGCGGCAACTTTTTGGATGTCCGCACGTTAAGCGTTGGTACGTCAGCGGTGTATCGCCCTTCATGCCCGCCAAGGCAGCTAAGGGTTCGTCACCTCCTCAGAAAGATCGCTTATGTCGCATGTGCCTGTGGACAAGGAAATTGTGCCTGCGCCGCTTCACCGTATAGCGCTCATCGGCAATTCCATGCCCAGGCGCTGCGGCATCGCGACTTTCACTACCCATTGCCGCGACGCCATGGCGGAAGCCTTCCCAAACCTCATTGTCGATCATTATGCGATGGATGACGGGCGCGGCGAGATCGATTATCCGGCCGACGTCATCCGCATTCCCCAATTCGATGCGATCGCTTATTCCGAAGCCGCACGCCGGATCGAAGAAAGCGGCGCGGAGGCGATCTGGCTCCAGCATGAATTCGGCATATTCGGTGGCCCAGCGGGCGATATGATCCTGGGCCTGCTGGACCGCACCAATCTGCCGCTCGTCAGCACATTCCACACGATCCTGGAAAGCCCCAATCCGCATGAGCGCCGCGTCGCCGACGCGCTCATCGCTCGCTCCAGCCAGATCATGGTCATGGCGCAGCGGGGTCGCGATATCCTCTTGTCCCATTATGATGTGCCCGACAGCAAGATCGCCGTCATTCCTCATGGCGTGCCCGACCGGCCCCATGTCGATCCCGAAACCGTGAAGCCGCTTTTTGGCTGGCAGAACCGTCCCGTCATCCTGACCTTCGGCCTGCTCGCGCCGGACAAGGGCATCGACGTCATGATCCGCGCGATGCCGGACGTGGTCACCCGGCATCCCGATGCGCTTTACGTCGTGCTGGGCGCGACCCACCCCAATATCGTGCGCGAACAGGGCGGCGAAGTGCTGCGTGACGAGTTGAAGGCGCTTGCCTGCTCGCTGGGGGTCGAGCGCAATGTCGCCTTTGTCGATCGCTATGTCGAACAGGAAGAGTTGCTCGATCAGCTTCAGGCCGCCGACATCTACGTCACGCCCTATCTCAATCCAGCGCAGGTGACATCGGGGACGCTCAGCTACGCGGTGGGCATGGGCAAGCCGATCGTCTCCACGCCTTATGTGCAGGCGCGCGAAGTGCTGGGCAGCGATGTCGGTTGCCTCGTCCCCTTCCGCGATCCGCAGGCGATGGCGCAGGCGCTGATTGCTCTGCTCGATGACAAGGTGCTGAGCGATACCCATGCGACCCGTGCCTATGCCTATGGCCGCACCATGATCTGGAGCGAACTGGCCCGTAATGTCGAACGGCTGCTGAGCGAAGCGCGCGCCATCCAGCCCGCCCGGCTCATTCCCCGTCGAAGCTATGACATACTCGCGCCGGACCTTAGCGCCGTGCTGCGCATGAGCGATGCGACTGGCATGTTCCAACATGGCATCCTGTCCGTGCCTGATCGCCGCCATGGCTATTGCATTGATGACAATGCACGCGCCCTCATCCTGATGAGCCAGATGCCAGCCTTGGATGACAAGCTGCGCGACCAGTGGATGACGACTTACGCCGCCTTCGTTCAATATGCCTGGAACCCGGATCGCAGCAGCTTCCGCAATTTCATGGCGTTCGACCGTAGCTGGTGCGAGGATGCCGGGTCGGAAGATAGTTGCGGGCGCGCCGTCTGGTCGCTCGGCGTTACCGCACGCGACGCGCAATTCGAAAAACATCGGCGGTGGGCCATGGCCTTGTTCGACCATAGCATGGTCGCCCATCGCGCGCTTGGCTCGCCACGGTCGAAGGCGTTCCTGATCCTGGGCGCCAGTGCCATACTGGATGCATCGCCCGGCCACGGCTTGGCGCGGGAGATGATCGGAACCCTGTCGGCGGACCTGATGACGCTTCATGCCACCAAGTCCGAATGGACATGGTTCGAAGATGTGCTGGCCTATGACAATGCCCGCTTGCCGCAGGCTTTGCTGCTGGCAGGCCAGCATCTAGGCGATAAGCGCATCATCGATCGCGGCGTGGCGACGCTCGACTGGCTGACCGACAAGCAAACCGCGCCGGAGGGGCATTTTCGCGCCATCGGCACCGAAAGTTTCGGCCGCGCCTTCGGCCATCCACTGCCCTTTGATCAGCAGCCGCTCGAAGCGCAGGCCAGTGTCGAGGCTGCCGCTACTGCCTATGGCGTGACGAAGGATGCGCGCTGGCTTTCTGTCGCGGACAATGCCTATCGCTGGTTCCTGGGCCAGAACGACAATCATATGCCGCTCGCCACCGTTGCGGACGGCGGCTGTTATGATGGCCTGACCCCTCATGGCGTGAATGAAAATCAGGGGGCGGAATCGATATTGGCGCTGCAACTGGCATCCTGCGCGATGAATGCCATGTCCAACCGGCAGTATATCATTCCCAAAGGCGATAATCGCGATATAGAGATGCTGTCGGCCTGATTGTCGCAACATGGGATAGTCTGTTTTTGTCTGAAATCGATGCACTGCCGATCCACCTGACGGCCAACCCTGCCAGAGTTGTCGTCCGGCCGTTCCACCTTGCCTGGCAGTCGAAAGGCGGCGCGCCCAGCCGCACCCGTCGCATCGTCGATGCTGTGCTGGCGATGGACGAGATATCGGTCGAGCGACAGCTCAAGGCCGTATTGCACGACTTCGAAACGCGCCATTGGCACACGCGCCGCGTCTTCATGACGCGCTATGACGAAATCGTGCACCTGCTCCAGCTGGATTGCACGGGTCTCAGCGAAGCCCGCCGCCAGCTGCTCGGCGCGTACTTCTGCCATGAATATAGCTATTGCGCGGCGGCGCTCATGAACCCCAGCGTCGTGCCGCATCCCGACCAGTCGGGCATGAGTCGGGATAGCTGCCGCATCCTGATCTCACTGCGCGCCGTCGGAGAGGGGCATATCAGTTCGATCGCCTTTCGGGAGGGGATCATCACCCATGGCGGCGAATTGCACTTGGCGCCCGAACCGCCCTTCGCCACCGCCGCCGACGCGCATCGGGACGAGGATCATCCCGTCGATGGCGCGGTCACCATCTTCCGCCATCCCGACAGCACCTTGTCGGGCACCGTCATCTTCCCGATTACGGAGGCGCAGGCCAATGGGCTGGAGGATTTGCGGCTCGTCAAATTCCATCATGAGGATGATGCGCCCGAATGGCTCGGCACCTACACCGCCTATAATGGCCGGGCGATCCAGTCCGAACTGATGCGCACGCGCGATTTCCGCACCTTCGATCTCGTCCCGATGGAAGGCAGCGCCGCGCGCAACAAGGGCATGGCCCTGTTCCCGCGCAAAGTCGGCGGTAAATATATGATGATCGGGCGGCAGGACGGGGAAAATCTCTTCCTGATCACATCCGACCGACTCACCCGTTGGGATGAAGGCGAACTGCTGCTGACCCCGCGCTATCCATGGGAACTGGTGCAGATCGGCAATTGCGGCGCACCTATCGAAATCGATGAAGGCTGGCTGCTCCTGACCCATGGCGTCGGCGCCATGCGGCAATATTCGATCGGCGCGGTGCTGCTGGACAAGGATGATCCCAGCAAAGTCATCGCCCGCTCGCGCGAACCCGTGCTGACCGCATCGGGCGACGAGCGAGAGGGCTATGTGCCCAACGTCGTCTATACCTGCGGCGCGATGCGGCACGGCAACAATATCTTCCTCCCCTATGGCATAGCCGACAGTTCCGTGGCTTTTTCCTTCGTGCCGATCAGCGACATGCTCGACCTGATGGATTGACGGTCCAAGCGATCGCGAGTTTTTGCTAGGCTAGGGTTCCGAACGCCCAAATTTTGCTGGCATAAATGATAGTAATTGTCGGAGTAATTGGATATCCGATGGCGCTTGATGACAAGCGGCATGGAGAGAGCGCCGATGAGGATGATCACAATCGCGACAGCGCTGGCGGCACTGGCGCTTCCTGCACCGCTGCTGGCGCAGTCGGCGCCGGTCAAGGTGACGATAGCGGCCGATGGCACTGGTCCGAAAATCGACCGCAATATCTTCGGCCAGTTCGCCGAAAATCTTGGCTCCGGCATTTATGGCGGCGTTTGGGTCGGTGAAAATTCGTCCATCCCCAATGTGCGCGGTATCCGAACCGATGTCGTCACAGCCTTGAAGGCCTTGAAAGTACCTAGCGTCCGTTGGCCCGGGGGCTGTTTCGCCGACGAATATCATTGGCGCGACGGGGTCGGCCCGCGTGCCAAGCGGGCGGTGACCGTCAATGGCAGCTGGGGCAACGCGCTGGAGAAAAATGATTTCGGCACGGACGAGTTTTTCGACTTCATCAACCAGATCGGGTCCGAAGCCTATATCTCCGTCAATATGGGATCGGGCAGCGTCAAGGAGGCGGCCGACTGGTTCGCCTATATGACCGCCGATGCAGGCACCACGGCAGGGGCCGAACGCGCTGCCAATGGTCATCCCGAACCCTATCGCGTCAAATTTTTAGGGATCGGCAATGAAAGCTGGAGCTGCGGCGGCGCCTATAGCGCAACCGCTTATGTCGATGAGATGAAGCGCTATGCCCGGTTCGTGCGCAACCTCAATCTCAAGCAGCAGGGCACGGACAATCCCGCTGGCGGCTCGGTTGCGGGCGCCGATCCGATGCAGCGGATCGCGGTCGGTCCGGGGTCGATGGACACGGCCTACACCGAAGCTGTGATGAAGGCGTGGAAAGCGAAGGACTGGAGCTGGGGCATCGAAGGCCTGTCGATGCATCATTATGCGTGGGTGCAATGGCCCCCGTCCTTTTCGAGCACGGACTTTGGCGAGCGCGAATATGCCGTGCTGATCAAGGATGCGCTGAAGATGGAGGACATGATCCGCGTTCATTCGGCGGTGATGGACCGCTATGACCCGGACAAGAAAGTCCCGCTGGTCATCGACGAATGGGGCGCCTGGCTCGCCAAGCTGCCCGGCAGCCCCGACGGTTCGCTGCATCAGCAAAACTCGATCCGCGATGCCATCATCGCCGCGATCAACCTCAACATGTTCACGCGCCATGCCGACCGGGTGCGCATGACGGCGATCGCTCAGATGGTGAACGTGCTCCAGGCCATGATCCTGACGGACGGGCCGAAAATGGTGCTGACGCCCACCTATCATCTGTTCAAAATGTATGTGCCTTTCCAGAATGCGACGCGATTGCCGATCACTTTCGATGCCGGAATCTACAGCTTCGGCGATATAAGCGTACCGCGCGTCGACGCGATTGCAGCGCGCGGTACGGACGGCAAGCTATGGATCGCGCTTACCAACGTCGATCCCAACACGCCTGCCACGATCGATGCCCAGATTGCTGGCATCCGCGCGCGTGCAGCATCGGGAACCGTGCTGACCGCCGACCGGGTCGACGCCATCAACAGCTACGACAAGCCCGACACCGTTCGGCCACGGCCGATCGCCGCACAGGTGCGCGGCGATCGCATTCAGATAACCTTGCCGCCAAAGTCGGTCACTGTGCTGGCCGTCACCCAATAGCGCATGGGGGCGTGATCGACACGGCCCGGTCACGCCCAGTTTTCAGCATATATGTTTGATATATTGACTCCGGCGTAGGCACAGGCGCAGGCGGTATCGTTCGCCAACATGGTATTGCGCTTATGCGCCGGACATTATCCAGTGCCGCATCCCATCGACAGCGCGGAAATCCGCCGCGCTCCGCACCGGGACATCGGGCAACGCTTCCCGCGCCATATCGGCCAATGCCGACCCTGGCCCCAGTTCCAATATTTGCGTGACGCCCCGTTCGCCCAACGCCACCAGCGTCGCGTCCCAGTCGATGGTGCGGGCGACCTGCGCTGCCAGGGCATCGACCTGTCTGGCCGGATCGCGCACGATCGTCTGGTCGGTGGCGCTCAACATGCGGAGCGACGGTCGGGCCGCAGGCAGCGCGTGAAAGGCGGCCTCGACCGTCGGTACCGCCGCCGCCAGATGCCTGGTGTGCGACGCGACATGCACTGGCAGGGCGCCCGCACTGGTCGCACCCTGCATCATCGCTTCCGCGCACAAGACGGCAAGCGCGTACCGACTGCCGCCGACGATGAACAGCAGGGCCGGGTTGATGATCGCTATATCGGCATCATGCGCGGTGCACAGCCGATCCATATCGGTACGCGATAATCCCCGCACATAGGCCAGCCCGTCCCCGGTTTTGCCCGCTCCATCCATTGCCCGCGCCCGTGCATCGATCAGGCTGAGCGTGTCTTGCACGGACCATATGCCCGCCACGCCCCAGCCGACGGCCTCGCCCACGCTATAACCCGCGACCAGCGTGTCGGACGGCGCACCGTCCCGAAACAGTGCCGCATGAACCGCCAGCGCTTGCATCGCGCAGAGCAATTGGCTGGCGTGATTGGCGTAGATATCCGCATCCGGCGCATCGCGCAGGAACGTGCGGACGTCCTGGCCCAACAGACGCGATCCGGCGTCGAGGATCGGCACGACCGCCGTCTGCCCCTGCAACAGGTCGAGCATATCGCGGCTCTGCCTCCCCTGGCCCGAGCAGAGCAGGGCCAGCGTCATGTCTCCAGCCCATCCACGAACAAAGTCATCGCCAGAAGGTCGGCGCAACCGCCCGGGCTGAGGTTCCGTTCGACAAAGCGCCGATGGATCGTCACGGCCCGGTCCTGCCAGTCGGGACAGGCGATGCCCCCATGCACCAGAAAATCGCGGGCCTGCGCCTGCGCGAAAGCCAAGCCTTCCGCTCCCCCCGGTAAAGGAGGTTGCTGTCTCCGACTTCCGCGATCAGCGCCATGCACAGGTGAACGCGGACGGCTTCTTCGTCGTCCGGCGCAATGGCGCGCGCTTGATGGAGGGCGGGCAGGCCTACCCTATATAGCGATGCCATACCCTCTGCCGCTTCCGGACGCGCGCCGCCTGCCTTGTAACGGCGGGCGACCTGGCTGCCGTGGCTGTGCAGTTCCACCGGGCCGGAGAGAATGGCGCTGCCCCAACGGGCGGCAATGATCGCGCCCAGCGCCATGCCGGTGCCCGTGTAGGCGCGCCATCCGGCGGCGGCGGCGAGCAGCCCCATGCCGAAGATCGCGCCCTTATGCGTATTCACGCCGTCCGTTTCGGCGCGCATGGCGGCTTCGGCCTCTATGCCCAGCACGCGCAAGCGCCCCATGTCGGCCCCGTCCGCACCCGCCTGCGCCAGCGCGACGAACCAGGGTTGCAGGACGTAGGCGCTGCGGCGGAGCATGTCGGCATCCATGTCGCGATGCGCGCCATTGTCCCGGTGGCTGACGAGGCCGGGCTTCGGCCAGGTTTCGACCTCCTGCACCAGCGATCGGGTGGCGAGTCGCCCGATAGCACTGGCGGTCGCTTCGCCATCGAAGGCGGGGGCGATCCGGGCGCGCAGGGTCATGCGAACAACGCCTGCCGCTGAACGAGCGTCGCGCCTTCCATGGATTTGACCACCAGCGTTTGCGCGCCGCTATGCCATTCGCGCCATTGCACGGCGGACCCCGACGGCGCGGTCAATTCCGCGTCGATCGCCATAGGGGCCGTGTCGGCGATGATGGCGAGTTCGCGGGCGACATGATCGGCGGTGGGGGCATCCGCCACATTCAGGATCAGGTCGAGGTCGGACGTGTCCGACAGATAGGGCAAGCCGGTGAGGGAGGCCCAGGCTAGGCTGCCGAAACAGCGGGCCAAAGGATCGAGGATCAGCAGCGCGGCGATGGTGATCTGCCATGCGTCGGGCGCTGCGCTGGCCGCGTCCTGCAAGAGCGGCGGCGGGGCGGGGCGCAGGATCGCCTGGCGTTCGCAGCGCAGGGCGACGCGCCGCTTGCCCATCGAGGGGGGCAGCGGCAGGCCCAGCGGGATCGCGTCGCCGGTGTCGGAACAATCGGGCCGCCGGATAATCGTCGGCCAGCCCTTGTCCGCCCAACCAAGCAGCACAGAATCGCTTTCGCCCGCGATGACGCCATGCCACGCGCCGGGCGTGACATAGGCGAGCATGTGCCGCGTGAACGCCCTATCAGTCATGGGCCAGCGCCTGACAGCGCACCCTGTCGGCAATCTCCGCGGCCTTGGGCCGACCGCCGCGCGCCTGGCCCATAGCGGCCCGGCTTTCGTCGCTGGCAGGTTGCGCCAGCAGGGCAGCGAGTTGAGCGGCCAGAGGCTGGCTCTCATCCCAGACGGCTGCAATGCCGCCGGTCGCGACGATATTGTCGAGGCCCGGCGCGAAGACCGGGGTGGCGCGCGCTTTTTCCTCCAGCACGGACAGCGACAATTTCGTCACCCGCGCCATCGACGGCAGGTCCATGACCTCCGGGTGCGCGCCGGGGAGCGCGACCAGCGTTTCGCACGCCAACGCCGTCGCGATGAACGCGCCCGCCGCCGTGCCGCCATAGAGCAGGCCGATTGTCCGATGTCCGGCCTGTTCGGCGGCGCGCAGCGACTTGGCGAGATGGGCCAGCGTTTCGCTGAGACCCAGCAGTTCGTCGCGCTTGCTCATCCGCTGGCTGCCCGAATCGAGCAGGAACAGGATCGGCGTCCGGTCCTTCTCTGCGGCGAGGGTCAGGATGCGTGCCGAGACGGTCAGCGCTTCGTCCACGCCCGGAAAGGTGCCGCCGGTGATACCGACGACATGGACCGGGCTATCCGCATCGATCCAGCCCCTGCCATGGGGCAGATGGTCGATGTCCGCGACCGCATGGCCGTGCGGGAAGAGGGAGGCGAGGATATCAGCGGGCGTCATCGGCAGTCTCCCGGTGCGCGTCGGCCACCGTCAAAAAGGCCTGTGTCGGCAATTCGGGGATGGCTTGCGCGTCGGATACGCCCAGCGCGGTCCAGATGTCGCGACCGTCGGGGGCGTCGCCAAAGCGCTGCACGCGCGCCTCCAGGCGGCGTTGTTCGGCGGTCAGCACGGGCAGGTCGAGTTGCGTCGCCCTGGCCAGCGCGCCGATCGCGGCGGCGCGGAATTCGGCGGCGTCATCCTCGACAAAAGCGTCCACGCCGCCGATCAGATAGCGATGCTTGCCGCCCATGGTGCGCCAGACGAGCGCCCGGTCGCGGGAATCCAATTCTTCCACGCCACGATTGGTTTCGATCACTTCGGGACCGGATACGCTGAGCCGTCCTTGCTCGGATATGATAAGTGCGGAGCAGCAGCCCGCGATCAGGCTGCCCCCGCCATAGCAGCCTGCCCGGCCGCCGATCAGGCCGACGACCTGCACGCCTGCCAGTCGCGCGTCCTGCACCGCGCGCATGATTTCGGCAATGGCGAGTTCGCCCGCATTGGCCTCCTGCAAGCGCACGCCGCCGGTGTCGAAAGCGATGACGACGTTGCGCTTCAGGGCGATGGCCGCTTGCAACAGGCCGGTCAGTTTCGCGCCATGCACTTCGCCGAATGCGCCGCCCATGAAGCGGCCCTCCTGCGCGGCGACGAGGATCGGCACGCCGTCGAGGCTGGCCGCGCCGACGACGATGCCGTCGTCCAGCTGGCGCGGCAGGTCGAAGATCGGCAGGTGCGGACTCATTTCGCGCGCCTGCGGTCCCAGAAATTCGGTGAAGCTGCCGGAATCGACCAGCGCATCGATGCGGGCGCGGGCGCTGGCTTCGTACCAGCTCAGCCGCTGCTGCGCGGGGTGGGGTTCACTCATGCCTGCGGTTCCTCGATCGTACGGACACCCTGGGCGAGGCGCAGCGACACCGTGTCAGGCCGTGCGCCGCCATCGTTGATGGTGATGCGCAGGCCGCCTGTCGCGACACGTTCGACGAAATCGGCGGTGACGGCGGACCACAGCGCGTCGAAGCCATGGGCTGCGGTTGCGATGTCGATGACGCACCGGTCGGGCGTGTCGGTGCGTTCGAGCAATATTTCCAGATTGCCCGATGCGACGACGCCGACGATCGCGCTGTCCTTCGTACCCGATGCCGCGCGCGGGGCGGGCAGTTCAAAGCGGAGATTTTCCATCGCCGTGGTTCCTTACCAGTTGCGGAAGCGGCTGGGCGGGCGATACAGCCCCCCGGACGCCAGCATGAGATCCTTGATCGAATGGGCGGCGAGCAGGCGGCGATCGGCGTCGAGCGGATCGATGCCCAGATCCTCCGGCCGCTGGATGACGCGGCGTTCGCGCAGCCGCTCCACCATCTTGCGGTCGCGGCCCCGGCCGATTTCGGTATAGCCCGCGACGCCGCGAATGGCATGCTCGCGCTCATCCTTGTCCCGGCACAGCAGCAGGTTGGCGATGCCTTCCTCCGTCACGATATGGCTGACGTCATCGGAATAAACCATGACGGGGGCGAGATCGAGGTCGAGCTTTTCGGCGAGGTCGAGGGCGGAGAGCCGCTCCACGAAGGTCGGCGCATTGCCGTCGCCGAATGTTTCGCCGATCTGCACGACCAGCTTGCGGCCCCGGCGGAGCGGCGCGGGACCGTCCGGATCGGCCTCCGCCCCGGCGCGCAGCCAAGGCTCGCTGGGGTGGCGGCGCCCTCGGGCGTCCGACCCCATATTGGGTGCCCCGCCAAATCCGGCGATGCGGTTGGCGGTGACGGTCGAGCTATGTCCTGCAAGGTCGATCTGTAACGTCGATCCGATGAACATGTCGCAGGCATATAGCCCGGCCGTCTGGCAGAAGGCCCGATTTGAACGGAGCGACCCGTCAGGCCCGGTAAAAAAGATGTCGGAGCGGGCGCGCAGATACTCCTCCATGCCTACTTCCGACCCGAAGCAATGGACCTGCTCCACCCAGCCCGCCTCGATCGCGGGGATCAGCGTGGGGTGGGGGTTGAGCGCCCAATGGGTGCAGACCTTGCCCTTAAGGCCCAGCTTCTCACCATAGGTGGGCAGCAGCAGTTCGATCGCGGCGGTGTTGAAGCCGATGCCATGGTTGAGCCGCCGGATGCCATAGGGCGCATACAGCCCCTTGATCGCCATCATCGCGGTCAGGATCTGCGTTTCGGTGATGGCGGCGGGATCGCGGGTGAAGAGCGGTTCGACATAGAAGGGCTTGGCCGCGTCCACGACGAAATGGACCTGATCGCCGGGGATGTCGACGCGCGGCACCTTGTCCACGATCTCTCCGACCTGCGCGATGACCAGGCCGTTGCCGTAGCTGGTGGCCTCCACGACGGTCGGCGTGTCCTCGGTATTCGGACCGGTGTAGAGATTGCCGTCTCTGTCGGCGCTGACCGCCGCGATCAGAGCGACCTGCGGCGTGAGGTCGATAAAGTAGCGGGCGAAGAGTTCCAGATAGGTGTGCACCGCGCCCAGTTCGATCTGGCCGCCGAACAGCATCTTGGCGATCCGCGCCGATTGCGGGCCGGAATAGGAAAAATCCAGGCGCTTGGCGATGCCGGTTTCGAACAGGTCGAGATGTTCGGGCAGCACGACGCCCGACTGGACCATGTGCAGGTCATGCAACCGGGCGGGGTCCGCGGCGGCCAGCGCCTTCGCCAGCACATCGGCCTGTTTCTGGTTGTCACCTTCCAGGCAGACTCGGTCGCCCGGTTTAATGACGGCCTCCAGAAAGGCGGTCAGCCTGTCCTTGTCCACCAGCTTGCCGGTGGACAAGTGCTGGCCCGCGTTGATCCGGTCTTCGCGGCCGCGCCGCTTGCTATTCCAGTCTCGCATATCCCGTCCTGTATCCAGGAGCGACATTTTCGCTCGCTTATGTATTCGCTATTGAGATTAATGCCATGATGTGCATACTCATGTCAACGCCGACGTCAGAACGGCATACCGGAAAGGATGAATGATATGACTGTGTATGCGATCAGCGCGCCCGCAACCAGATGCGGAGAGCGGCCATGACGATCTCCGGCGTAGCATTGCTCGCGATTTGCACACTGCTTGGCGTAGGGCTGGGTGACATGCTCGGCGTAGCGTTGGGCGTGAAGGCCAATGTCGGCGGCGTCGGCATTGCCATGATCCTGCTGATCGGCGCGCGACTCTGGCTCGACCGGCGCGGCCTGGCCAGCCCGGGCCTGAAGCTGGGCGTCGAATTCTGGGGCGCGCTCTATATCCCGATCGTGGTCGCGATGGCGGCGCAGCAGAATGTGGTGGCCGCTGTCGAAGGCGGGCCGGTGGTGGTGATCGCCGGGATCGGCGCGGTGCTGCTGTGCTTTGCGACCGTCGCGCTGATCAGCCGTTTGGGCGGCCCCGTAGAAACGATGGACGAGATCGAGGCGCGCAGCCTGATCGCCCAGGAATCCGCCGCCATCGCCGCCGATAACCGGGCCTGAGGAGACAGAGCATGACCATGATCAACCATGTTCTGGCAGCCAATGGCCTGCTGACCGCCTTTGCGGTCGTCGGCATCGCGATGTGGCTGTCGCACGCCCTGTCCAAATATCTGACGCTGGGCCGGGTCCACGGGTCGGCGATCGCCATCCTGCTGGGGCTGGCCGCTGCATTTTTTGCCGGGCTGTGGACCGGCGGGGAGAAGGGCGTGGCGGACATTCCCATGCTGGCGGGCATCGGCCTGATGGGCGGGGCGATGCTGCGCGACTTCGCGATCACCGCCACCGCGTTCGAAGTCGATGTGGTGCAGGCGAAGAAGGCCGGGCTGATCGGCGTCGTGGCGCTGGGGCTAGGCACGGTGCTGCCCTTCATCCTGGGTGCGTTGGTGGCGGCGGCGTTCGGCTATACCGACTCGGTGTCGCTGACGACGATCGGCGCGGGCGCGATCACTTATATCGTGGGACCGGTGACGGGCGCGGCGCTGGGCGCCGACTCGGCGGTGATCGCGCTGTCGATCGCGACCGGGGTGCTCAAGGCCGTGTGCGTGATGGTCGGCACGCCCTTCGTCGCCAAATGGATCGGCCTCAACAATCCGCGCTCCGCCATGGTGTTCGGCGGATTGATGGGGACGGTCAGCGGCGTGTCAGGCGGGCTGGCGGCGACGGATCGTCGGCTGGTGCCCTATGGCGCGCTGACTGCGACCTTCCATACCGGCCTTGGTTGTCTGGTCGCGCCGTCGCTCCTTTATCTGGCGGTCCACGCCATCAACGGGTGATCGAAGATGACTGACCTTGTCCCTGCTGACGATGACGATCGGGCGCTGCTGTCCGACAAGATCCGCAATGCGCTGACCGACGAGATTGCGCATGGCGCGCTGCCCGCCGGCACGCAGCTGGACGAGCAGCAGCTGGCCGACCGGTTCGGCGCGTCGCGCACGCCGGTGCGCGAAGCGCTGCGGCAACTGGCGGTGAGCGGATTGGTTGAGATGCGCCCCCGGCGCGGGTCGTGGTGACCCGCATGACGCCAGAGCGGATCATGGACATGTTTGAGGCGATGGCGGAGATCGAGGCGATGTGCGTCCGGCTGGCCGCGCATCGCATGACCCCGTTGGAGCGCAGCCATTTGCTGCGCCTGCATCATCAGTCCGAACGGCTGGTGCTGGCAGGCGATGTCGATGGCTATGACGCGTTCAACCGGGAGTTTCATGAGACGCTGTATAACGCCACGCATAACAGCTTTCTGGCGGAACAGGCGATCGCCACGCGCACGCGGCTCAACGCCTTTCGCCGCACGCAATTGCGGCAGGGCAATCGCATCCAGCATTCGCGCGACGAACATGACGGCGTGATGGCGGCGATTGCAGAGGGCGATGGCGAACTGGCGGCGCGACGGATGCGTGCGCACATGCTGAACGCCGCAAGTGCCCTCGACCAATATATCGCCGACCATGGCGGGAGCGGGCAATAAGCCGCCCCGTTCCTCAATCGGACAAGAAGGAGAGAATGATGCAGCAATCCCATGATCTGAACGATCGCGACCGGGCCTATGCGCGCTCGCTGGCCGAACCGGACGCCTTCTGGCTCCAGCAGGCCGAACGGCTCGACTGGATGACCGCGCCGGGCATGGCTGGCAACTGGTCCTTTGGCGAAGAGGATTTCCGCATCCGCTGGTTCGAGGATGGCGTGCTCAACGTATCGGCCAACTGCATCGACCGGCATCTGGCCGATCGCGCCGATCAGGTCGCGATCCTGTGGGAGCCGGACGATCCATCCGACGCGCCGCGCCGCTTCACCTATGCGCAAGTTCATGCAGAGGTGTGTCGCTTCGCCAATGTGCTCAAAAGGCTGGGCGCGAAGAAGGGCGACCGGATCACCATCTATATGCCGATGATCCCGGAGGCGGCCTTCGCGCTGCTGGCCTGCGCGCGGATCGGGGCGGTGCATAGCGTGGTGTTCGGCGGCTTTTCGCCCGAGGCGCTGGCCGGACGGATCGAGGATTGCGGCAGCCACATCGTCGTGACGGCGGATGAGGGGCGGCGCGGCGGCAAGCGCGTGCCGCTCAAAGCCTGCGTCGATGAAGCCGCCGACCTGTGCGGCCTGATCGAAAAGATATTGGTGGTCGAGGCGACCGGCACGGACGTAGCGATGCGCGAAGGGCGCGACCATTTTTATGCGCCGCTCGCCGCCGAAGTATCGGTCGATTGCGCGCCAGAACCGATGGCGGCGGAAGATCCGCTGTTCATCCTCTATACGTCGGGTTCGACCGGTAAGCCCAAGGGCGTGGTGCATACGACCGGCGGCTATCTGCTGTGGGCGGCGATGACCCATGCGACGGTGTTCGATTATCGTGCGCCCGAAGTCTATTGGTGCACCGCCGACATCGGCTGGATCACCGGGCATAGCTATATCGTCTATGGCCCGCTGGCCAATGGCGGCACGACGTTGATGTATGAAGGCGTGCCCAACTGGCCGACGCCCAGCCGCATGTGGGAAGTGGTGGACCGGCATCAGGTCGCGACCATCTACACCGCGCCCACGGCGCTGCGCGCGCTGATGAAGGAGGGCGACGATTTCGTGCGATCGACCAGCCGCGCCTCGCTGCGCTTGCTGGGCACGGTGGGCGAGCCGATCAATCCCGAAGCATGGCGCTGGTATCATGAGGTGGTGGGCGACAAGCGCTGCCCGGTGATCGATACATGGTGGCAGACGGAAACGGGCGGCCATATGATCACGCCGCTGCCCGACACGAAGCTGAAACCCGGATCGGCGACGCTGCCATTCTTCGGCGTAGACCTGGCGCTGCTGGATCATGAGGGCACGCCGCTGGAAGGCGCGGCGGAGGGCAATCTGGTCATCCGGCAAAGCTGGCCGGGGCAGATGCGCGGCGTGTGGGGCGACGACAAGCGCTTCTTCGAAGCCTATTTCAGCGCCTTTCCCGGGGTTTATACGACCGGCGACGGCGCGCGGCGGGACGAGGATGGCTATTATTGGATCACCGGGCGCGTCGATGACGTGATCAACGTGTCGGGCCATCGCATGGGCACCGCCGAAGTGGAATCGGCGCTGGTGCTGCATGATGTCGTCGCCGAAGCCGCGGTGGTCGGCTTCCCCCATGACGTGAAAGGGCAGGGCATTTACGCCTATGTGACGTTGAACGCGGGCGTCGAGGCGGACGAGGATTTGCGCCGCGCGTTGCGCGACTGGGTCAGGCGGGAAATCGGGCCGATCGCGACGCCCGACGCCATCCAGTTCGCGCCGGGCCTGCCCAAGACCCGGTCGGGCAAGATCATGCGCCGTATCCTGCGCAAGATCGCGGAGAACGACACCGGGGCGCTGGGCGACGTATCGACCCTGGCGGACCCGGCGGTGGTGGACGATCTGGTGGAAAACCGGGTGCGGTTCGAGGCGCCAGCGGCCTGACAGCCGTCACTTAACCACAGAGGAAAGAGGCGCCCGGTCAACGAGCCGGGCGTCGGGGAGAGAGATATGCCTGTTGGAAGGTGTGCGACCGCCATGGCGGCGCTCTATGGATGTATGGCGGTGCAGGCGGCGGCGACCGCCACGCCTGCGCTGGAGGACATCGTCCGGCAGCAGGCGGAGGAGATCCGGCTGCTGCGCGCGCGACTCGATGCGTTGGAGGCGCGCAGTGCGCCCGTTGCGCAGGCGAGCAGTGCGCCGCCCGCGACCATCGTCATCCCGCCCCGCAGCGCGTCGGTCGCGGTCGATCCTTTTCCCAATATCGTGATGCCCGGCCCGGCGGACCTGTCGTTGGCGCAGGCGAAGGCCGCCAATCCGGCGGGTCTGACCACCGACTGGAACAGCGGCGCGCCGCTGCTGCGATCGGCGGACGGGCGCTTCACCTTCAAGCCGCGCGGGCGCATCCTGATCGACGCCAGTTCGACCATGGGGTCGCGCTATACCGATCGCAACATGACGACGACGGGTGGCCGGGCCTTGCGCATGGGGATGGAGGGCGGCGCTGGCCCGCACCTCTTCTACCAGTTCGAGGTAGACTATGCGAATAATGGCGTCGATCTCGTCACCGCCTTCGTCGGCTGGCGCAACCGGATCGCGGGCACGGCACTGGAATATGACATCCGGGTCGGCCATCTGTTCAACGATCGCAGTTTCGAAGGCGGCACACGGTCGGATATGACGCCATTCCTGGATCGCAACACGGTGGCGACATCGATCATCCCGCAGCGCGCCTTTTATGGCGTGGGCATCCAGCCGCGCCTGTTCGGTCCCAACTGGCACATGTCCTTCACGCTGACGGGCGACCGGGTGGACGGGACGCAGGCCGCCAGCGACAGCCGCACGATCATCGTGCGCGGCCATTGGAACCCGCTCAAGACCAACCGTTCGCTGATCCACTTGGGCGCATGGGCGTTCGACGAGCATCTGTCCGGCACGGCGGGCCTGTTGACGCGCAATGCGGCGATCGGCGGACGGTTCAACGATGCGCTGCGCATCTCCACCGGTACGCTGACCGGCGGAACCGGCGATACCGGCTACGGGCTGGAACTGGGCGGATATGCAGGACCATTATGGCTGATGGGCGAATGGGGCCAGCGAGAGGCAAGGACGCGGCAGGGCGAGACGTTCGACACGCGCGCCATGAGCCTTTCGGGCGGATGGTTCCTGACCGGCGAACTACCCCCCTATAATCCGCGCACCGGCAATCTGGCGCAGCCCAAGGTGCGCCATTCGATACTGGACGGCGGCACCGGCGCGATCGAACTGGTGGCCCGCTATGAGCAATTGTCCTTCGACGGGCTGCCCACCGGGGGCAGCGGATGGGCCGCGACGCTGGGCAGCAACTGGTATCTCACCAATCTGGTGCGGTTGATGGTCAACGTCATCCATTGGGAGACAGACAACCGGTCCGGCGCATTCACCGGCAAGGATGACGGGCAGACCGCAACCGCGCGCGTATCCGTGTCCTTCTAGCGAATGGCGCGGGGCACGGACTAGCTGCTAAGTGATCGCCAATACGCTGCTCATGATGATGCGCACCAGTTCGGCCTGGCCCCGCGCGCCCATTTTGGCGTAGATTTTCTTGGAATAATTGCGCGCCGTTTCCACCGTCAGGCCCAGATTGGCGGCCGCCTGCGTGATTGGAATGGCCTGCGCCATTTCCCAGGCGAGCCGGGCTTCGCTGGGGAGCAGGCCGAACAGCTCCACCAATTGTTCGCATCGGTCGGCTTGGGACGATCGATCGCCGCTCAGATACACGATCGCGACGGGGTTATCCCCCGCCGCGACCGATGCCCCCCGGAACGGCGCGATCAGCATGTCGATCCACGGATCCCGGCTCAGGTTGATCGCGCGCGGCCGTGCCTCGATATTCTCGCCAAAGGCTTTGACCAGCATCGTCAGTTCGCGATCCAGCCTGGGCGAGGTGGGCGTAAGGCGGTCATAGCGTCCCCGCCGCAACACGCTGCTGCGCTGGAACAGATGATCGACATGGGCCGTCATGTCCAGGATACGACAATGGCCGTCCAGCGTCAGCCAACCGAAATTCAACCGGCCAAAGGCCTCGGACGTCAACGTCGACCGCAATCTTTCCCGTTCCAACGCGACGAAGCTGCGCAGCGCTGTCCTCAGATGCGGCACCAGCGCGATCAATATCGCCGTGGTCGATGACGTCATATGGTCCCCGGCGCAGCTGAGCCAGGCATCGACGCCGCTCGGCTCAGTCACCCGCACCGCGCGAATATCCTCAACACCCAGGCCTTGCAGAAAGTCGCTGCGATAGGATTGCAGCATGGCGTCGTCCGCCGGTATCAGGTCATCCAGCGGATAGACGCGGCCTTCGCGCATCGTTCGATAAGGCAAGGGATCGCGCGTGAACTTTTCCGCAAACAGCCGATCGAGATGCGGCGGCATTTGCGGGCCGGCATATAATTCCACGATGCGGTTTTCGTCGATCGGCCGGAAAGCCAGACTGGTATAGCGTGTCTGCGTCCGGTTTCTCAACCGTTCCAGAAATTCGTGCCAGAGCGGCTGGTGGAACATCCCTTCGTGCAGGCTCGCCAACAGGCCGGAATCATCCAATCGCATCGGTACGTCATATATCTTCCCATTTGGGAGGTCCATCCATAGCGGCCGGCCCACGCCAAAACCGGCGATGCGTATCCTCTGGGTAGAACGCGACCGCCAAATGGTCGGCGGCCTATCTCATGACGCCAGACTTCAGTTGGCCGACACTGTCCGCCGCCTGAACGATGCTGGGTCGGCCTGCGCCCACCATCGTGCCAGTCGGGCGTCGCGCGCGCCCTCCAGCAACTCGCCCGGTTCCACGAACGGGTAGAGTTCGTCCATCGATCGCATCTCCACGGCGCTGATCCGCTGGCGCAGCCCATCGGGCGTAAACTCGTCCGGCGAATTGAGGCCGCACGCCACGACGATGTCGTGCAGCGCAGACAGCGTCGCCCGCTGGAACCGGGCGACCCTTTCGGCCTTGTCCGGGATCACCAGCCCCCGTTGCCGCGCGGGCGATTGCGTCGCGACCCCGGTCGGGCAGGTATCGGTGTGACACCGCATCGATTGGACGCAACCCAGCGAAAACATGAACACGCGGGCGGCGTTGCACCAGTCCGCACCCAACGCCGCGTTCATTGCGATGCCAGCGCCCGACGTGACCTTGCCCGACGCCACCAGCCGGACCTTGTCCTTAAGGTTGGTGCCCACCAGCGCGTTGCGGGCCAGCATCAATCCTTCGCGCAGCGGCATGCCAACCCGGTCGGACAATTCGGTCGGCGCCGCGCCCGTGCCGCCTTCCGCCCCGTCGATCACGATGAAGTCGATCAATATGCCGGTTTCGACCATCGCCTTCACCACGGCGAACAATTCATGGGGATAGCCGACGCACAGCTTGATGCCGACCGGCTTGCCGCCGGACAGGTCACGCATTTTCGCAGCAAATTCGACCAGTTCGATCGGCGTGGAAAAGGCGCTGTGCCCCGGCGGCGACAGGCAATCCTCGCCCATCGGCACATCGCGGGTGCTGGCGATTTCCGCGGTGACCTTAGCGCCGGGGAGCAGGCCGCCATGACCGGGCTTTGCGCCCTGGCTCAGCTTGATCTCGGTCATCTTGACCGCATCATGGGCTGCCCGATCGGCGAAATGCTGCGGATCGAAACCGCCCCGGCTGTCCCTGCAGCCGAAATAGCCCGACCCGATTTCCCAGACGATGTCGCCGCCATGTTTGAGGTGATAGGGCGACAATCCGCCTTCGCCGGTATCATGATAGAAATTGCCCATCTTGGCGCCCAGGTTCAGCGCCTCGATCGCATTGGCGCCCAAAGCGCCGAAACTCATCGCCGAAATATTGAGCCGCGCCGCCTGATAGGGGCGGCTGCACTGGTCTGTGCCGACATGCACGCGCGTTTCCTTGGGCGCATCGCGCGACGGGGCGATGGAATGGGCCAGCCATTCATATTCGTCCGAATAGACATCCAGTTCGGTGCCGAACGGATGAGCATCCACCTCCCCCTTGGCGCGGGCATAGACGAGCGCGCGCTCGTCATGGCTGTAAGGACGCCCATCCAGGTCGCTTTCCACGATATAGGCGCGCAGAAAAGGGCGCAGCCATTCGAACAGCCAGCGAAATCGTGCGGATGCCGGATAGTTGCGGCGCAGCGAATGATGCGGCTGGAGCAGGTCCACCAGTGACAAGGCCAGCAGCGGCGCGAACAGCAGCAGCCACCACAAAGCGCGGGGATGTCGCCATCCGATGACAAGGGCGGCCAGCGTGCCGATCAATCCCGCCAGCAGCAGCAGGTTGCGGGAAATAGCATGGTCGCGGGTCAGGGTGGCGACCAGGGGCGACCGTTCGGTCATGACAGCAAGTTCCGGATGATCCCCACCACATCGCGCCCGCGCCCGTGCAGCACGGCCTTGGCCGAATAAAGCGCCATGCCGGCAACCTGGCCTGCCTCGACCTTGGGCGGCATGACCAGTTCATATCGATCCGTCACCACGTCCAGCAAAGCCGGGCCGGGTGTCGCCAGCCAGTCGCGCACCGCACTTTCCAATTGCTCGGCCTTCTCGACACGGCGGCCCCATAAACCCATCGCCTCGGCAACGCGGGCGAAGTCGGGATTGACCAGTTCGGTATAGGCTTCCAGCAGCCCTTCGACCTTCTGTTCGATTTCCACGAAGTCGAGCGCGCCATTGTTGAACACTGCCACCTTGATCGGCAGCTTTTCCTGCACCGCCGTCAACAGGTCGCCCAGCAGCATGGCGATGCCGCCATCGCCCGACAGCGATATCACCGTCCGATCGGGGAAAGCCGCCTTCGCCCCCAGCGCCTGCGGCATGGCATTGGCCATGGTGCCATGGCTCAGGCTGATCACGGTGCGGTTCTGCCCGGTGGCGGCGACATGGCGCAGGCACCAGACCATCGGCGATCCGCCATCGGCGGTATAGATGGCGTTGGCAGGCGCCAGACGGGAAATCACTTCGGTCAGATATTGGGGATGAATCGCGCCGCCCTTGCCGACGGTCGCATGTTTGCCCTCATCCTCCACCGTTTTGGCGCGATGGGTCAGGCATTCATCCAGAAAGTGACGGTCGCTGCGGGGCGCGATCCGCGGCATCAGCGCGTCGATCGTCGCCGCGATATCGCCCACGACACCCATATCCACCGGATGCCGCCGACCCAAATGGGTGCCGTCGATATCGACCTGAATGATGGTCGCCTTTTCAGGATAATATTGCCGCCAGGCGAAATCGCAGCCCAGCAACAACAATGTGTCGCAGGACATGAGCGCATGATAGCCAGCTTCACCGCCGAAAATGCCGGTCATGCCGACATTGAAGGCATTGTCATGCTCCAGAAAATCCTTGGCGCGCGACGTATGCGCGATCGGCGCCTGCAACGCATTGGCGAGCGCCACGACTTGATCATGCGCCTTTTCACAACCCGATCCGCCATAGATGGCGATCTTCTTGCCTTCGCCCAGATACGCGGCGATACGGTCCAGTTCCGCATCGGACGGACGTATCACTGGCTGGGCGACATGCACCGCAAAGGCCGGTTCGTCGGGCGCCTTGGCGCTCGACACATCGGCTGGCACGATCAGCACGGCCACGCCCTTTCTCGCCAGCGCCGCCTGCGCCGCCATCGCGGTCTTGCGTCGCGCCTGTTCGGGGGTCCGGATTTCCTCGCAAAACACGCTGCAGGACTGATAGATCGGCTTGAAATCGACCTCTTGCGGAAAATCGAACCCGAGTTCGTCGCGGACGATCTGGCTGGCGATCAGCACCACAGGCGCACGGTTGCGGTGGGATTCGAACAGACCGTTGATGAAGTGCAGGCTGCCCGGTCCGCATGACCCGGCGCACAAGGCCAGTTCTCCGGTCAACAGCGCGTCAGCGCCCGCCGCAAAACCACCCGCCTCCTCATGGCGCACATGGACCCAGCGAATATCGCTCTGTCGGATCGCATCAGTTATATGATTGAGCGTGTCGCCCGGCACGCCGTAGCAGCGGCTGGCACCCGCCGCGGCCAGCGTTTCAACGATTATCTCGGCCACCGTGCTCATCCACATATCCCCAATTGCATCGCAAGACGCAGGTGGAAAGCGGTGAGCGCCATGCATGTTCCGTTACAAATGCGTTATGTTTGATCCGCATAAATAGGATCGACACCATGTCGTCAGCGGCTGTCCCCGCAAAGCCCTCGCGCCCGCGTAAGCAACCACCGCCAAAATCGTTATGATGCAGATCAGTTCGCTCTTTTCGGCGCAACTCGTGGATCGTTCCGGGGTTATGACCCCTGAACATCGGTCGCGTCGCGCCCTGCGATACGGCCGATCCTTCGACATCGACCCTCAAAAACCTGCCCGTCCGGGCGGTTTGTTGCGCGCGCCTGTCATATAAAGAGGATTGCCCATGTCAAAATCCGCGAAAACCGATCCGAATAGCAGCAAGACAGCAGGCGAAACGCCCAAGAAGGCGCCGCCGCCCGCTCCGGCAGAGGCCGTATCGAACAGCTATGCGGAACAGCAGGCAGCAGGCGGCGAAACGCATCAGGTCGCAGGCGGCGACGTGG
Organism: Sphingobium sp. HWE2-09; assembly: GCF_035989265.1. Taxonomy (GTDB): domain Bacteria; phylum Pseudomonadota; class Alphaproteobacteria; order Sphingomonadales; family Sphingomonadaceae; genus Sphingobium. The sequence continues at coordinate 1,113,844 of NZ_JAYKZX010000001.1, forward strand.
CGGTGATGACCACCAGCCAGGGCATTCCTGTCGCCGACGACCAGAATTCGCTCAAGCAAGGCGCACGCGGTCCGACATTGATCGAAGACGCACATTTCCGCGAGAAAATCTTCCATTTCGACCATGAACGCATCCCCGAGCGTGTCGTCCATGCGCGCGGCTATGGCGCGCATGGCTATTTCGAACTGACGGAATCGCTCAGCGACGTGACCCGCGCAGACGTGCTGCAACGCGTCGGCGATCGCGTGCCCGCTTTCGTGCGCTTTTCCACCGTCGCAGGGTCGAAGGGTTCGGCCGATCTCGCCCGCGACGTGCGTGGCTTCGCCGTCAAACTCTATACGCAGGAAGGCAATTGGGACATTGTCGGCAATAATATCCCGGTCTTCTTCATCCAGGATGCAATCAAATTCCCCGACCTGATCCATGCCGCCAAGCCGGAACCGGACCGCGACTTCCCCCAGGCGCAAACCGCGCATGACAATTTCTGGGACTTCATCAGTCTGACGCCCGAAGCCATGCATATGGTGATGTGGACCATGTCGGATCGCGCCATCCCGCGTTCGCTCCGCACGATGGAGGGCTTTGGCGTCCACACCTTCCGCCTGGTCAATGCCGAAGGCAAATCGACCTTCGTCAAATTCCACTGGAAGCCCAAACAGGGTCTTCAGTCGGTGGCCTGGAACGAAGCGGTTAAGATCAACGGCGCCGATCCCGACTTTCATCGTCGCGACCTGTGGGACGCGATCAATGCGGGCGATTTCCCCGAATGGGAATTGGGCGTCCAGCTGTTCGACGATGATTTCGCAGACGGTTTCGATTTCGACGTGCTCGACGCGACCAAGTTGATCCCGGAAGAACTGGTCCCCATCCGCATCGTCGGCCGCTTGGTCCTCGACCGGGTGGTGGACAATTTCTTTGCGGAAACCGAGCAGGTCGCGTTCATGACCCACAATGTCCCGCCGGGCGTCGATTTCAGCAATGATCCGCTGCTCCAGGGGCGCAACTTCTCCTATCTCGATACGCAGCTCAAGCGTCTGGGCGGCCCCAATTTCACCCATATCCCCATCAATGCGCCGAAATGCCCGATGGCGCATTTCCAGCAGGACGGCCATATGGCGATGCGCAATCCGGTCGGCCGCGCCAATTACGAACCCAATAGCTGGGGCGCGGCGCAGGGCGGCCCGCGCGAAGATCCGGTGCGCGGCTTCACCAGCGTGCCGACGGTCGAAGATGGCCCGAAGCAGCGCGTGCGATCGGAAAGTTTCGCCGATCATTACAGCCAGGCGCGACAGTTCTTCAACAGCCAGACGCCGATCGAGCAAAAGCATATCGGCGATGCGCTGGTGTTCGAACTAAGCAAGGTGGAAAGGCTCGACATCCGTTCGCGCACCGTGTCCCACCTACTGAACATCGACGCGACCCTGGCGGAAACCGTCGCCGACGGCCTGGGCCTGGACATGCCGACCCCGGCGCAAGCGGCGCGGCCCACCATCATGGACCTCCCGCCATCAGACGCGCTCAGCATTCTCAAGAACGGCCCGGATAATTTCAAGGGTCGGAAACTTGGCATATTGCTGACGGACGGCGCCGACGCCGCCATATTCAACGCCTTGGTCAAGGCGGTCGAAAAGGAAGAGGCCGTCTATGAAGTGATCGCGCCGAAAATCGGTGGCGTCACCCTGTCGGACGGCACGGCTGTCGCGGCCAAGCAGAAGATCGATGGCGGGCCATCGGTGCTGTATGACGCCGTCGCTGTGGTCACCTCGCTGGAAGGCGCGGCATTGCTGGCGATCGATGCAGCGGCGAAGGATTTCGTCACCGATGCCTTTGCCCATTGCAAGTTCATCGCCCTGACGTCGGAAGCGCAGGCCTTGTTCGAAAAGGCGGGCATTGCCGACGATCTTGACGAAGCCTGCATGCCGCTCGCCAGCGCCAAGGACGCGGCCGCCTTCCTGACGGCCTGTCACGCGCTGCGCCACTGGCCTCGGGAGCTGAGCGTCGATCTCGACGCGCAGCCGACAGCCTGACGCGGTGCATGGGTCGAGACAGAGGGGGGATGGCTATATGCCATCCCCCGTTTCGCGCATCCAAGCGACGGACCGGATGCGTATCGGCATCATCGCCCATCTGAAACATCCGATCGGCGAACCCTTCGCCGGTGGGCTGGAAATGCACACCCATTTGCTGGCGCGCCTCCTGCGCGAACGCGGCCATAGCGTTACGCTGTTCGCGTCTGCCAGGTCGGATGCGAACGTCGGGGTGGAGGCGATCTGCGCGGAAACCGCGATCAATATGGTCGGCACGACCGAAGCGACGGATATTCCCTTTTTTCAGGAACATCATGCCTATCTCAGCCTGATGACCGATCTGCGCCACCGCAGCTTCGATATCATTCACAATAATTCGCTGCACTATCTGCCCGTCGCGATGGCCGACAGCCTGCCCATGCCGATGGTGACGACACTTCATACGCCGCCCTTCTGCTGGCTGGAAAGCGGCCTGCGCCTGTGCGCGGCGCGCAATAATGTCGTAGTGGGCGTGTCCCGATCCGTCGCGGCCTTGTGGGACCATGTGACCCCGACCGAAGTCGTCATATTGAACGGCATCGATCTCGCCAACTTCGCCTTCCGCGAACAGCCGGACCCGGACGCCTATCTGGTCTGGTACGGCCGGATCGTGCCGGAAAAGGGGCTGCATCTGGCGATGGCGGCGGCCAGGCGCATCGGCCTGCCACTGAAGATCGCCGGACCGATCCTGGACGAGGATTATTATCGCAGCGCGATCGCTCCCGGCCTAGGCGCCCATGCCGAACATGTCGGCCATCTGCGTCATGGCGAATTGGCGCAACTGGTCGCTGGCGCGCGAGCCTTCCTATGCACGCCGCTTTGGGACGAACCCTATGGTTTGGTCGTCGCCGAAGCGCTGGCCTGCGGCGTACCCGTCGCCGCCTTCGCGCGTGGGGCGATCCCGGAAATCCTCGACGCCAGCTGCGGCGTGCTGGCAACGCCGGACGATGTCGCCTCCCTGGCGGAGGCTGGTCTGGCAGCCCTGTCGCTCGATCGACGCGACTGCCGCAAACGCGCGGAACGCATGTGCGACGCGGAGCGGATGGTCGACAGCTATGAAGCGCTCTATCGGCAGCAGATCGCGATAGCGAAGCAGGCCGAGCGCGTAACCGCGGTTCCTCCGGCGCTCGCCGCCCAATTGGACATGACGGCCTTGCCCGAGCGGCTGGCGCTCAATGGTTGAAGGTCCGATCCCCCTGTGCGTCTGTGTGCCCGCGCGCAATGAGGCGGACCGGCTGCCGATCCTGATCGACGCCCTGGCCGCGCAGGCATGGCCCGGCCCCGTCATGCTCTCCATCGCCATCAACAATACGACCGACGACAGCCTGCAGGTAATCGCGACGCACGCCGCGCGCCATGCCGGACGGCTGGACATCGCCGTGATGCAAGCCGACTTCGCGCCCGAACAGGCCCATGCCGGATCGGCGCGAAAACTGGCGATGGACGCAGGCCTGGCACGGTTACCCATTGATGATCGCGCGATCCTCGTCAGCACCGACGCCGACGCGCGCCCGCCTGTGGACTGGTTGCGCAATATCGCCGCCGCTATCGATCGGGGGGCGGACCTAGTGGGCGGCCGGATAGAGATCGACCCCGGCGAGCCGCTGCCCCCGTCCATCCATCGCCTGCGGCGCGCCTGGGATGCGTATTGGCAGGCCGTGCGCGCGATCGAAGATGATATCGATCCGCTGCCTTGGGATCCCGCGCCGCGCCACGGCGATCATACCGGCGCATCGCTGGCGATCAAAGCGAGCATTTACAGAGCGTGCGGCGGCTTGCCCCCTTTGCCGACCAGCGAAGATCGCGCGCTCGTAAACGCCGCGCTGAAGATAGGCGCGCGGCTCGTCCACCCGGCCGATGTCTGGACATTCGTATCCCCGCGGCGCGATGGGCGGGCAGGGGGCGGCATGGCCGACGCCATGCATGATCTGTTCGCGACCGCCGACGCCGGGGCGATCCCCACCGCGCCCGCCTTCGACCATTGGCGCGGCCGCGCGGCTTGGCGCAAGCGTCTGCGCGCCCGGCCCGACGGCCACGCCCTGATCGCACGCCGCGAACCGCTGCTGCCGCCGATGCCGCACGACATGGTGCTGGAACTTCCCGCATGACGCGGCGACCGATCGGCTATTATGTCCATCATCATGGCGCCGGGCATCTCGCACGCGCCAGGGCACTGGCCGCGGCCAGCGACTGGCCGATCGTGCTTTTGGGCACTGGTATCGGCGATGCTGGCATAGACCTGCCCGACGACCGCGCGCTGTCCGGGCGATTTGACGGCATGGATGGCGCCAGCGCGCGGCCCAATGCCTTGCATTACGCCCCCCTGGACCATGACGGTGTCCGGTCCCGCGTAGCCCGCATCAGCGCATGGATTGCAAGCGCCCGTCCGGCCCTGATGGTGATCGACGTGTCCGTGGAGGTCGCAATGCTCGCCCGCCTGGCGTCCGTACCCACCATCTATGTGCGACTGAACGGCGACCGCAGTGACCCGCCGCATCTGGACGCCTTCGCCAGCGCCAGCGCCATCCTCGCTCCCTTCCACGAACGGTTCGAACGACCCGAAACGCCGGAATGGATCAGGGCGAAGACGCATTATCTGCCCGCGATCGCAGCTGCATCGCCTCCCGCAATGGCGGAAGAACGATTAATATTGGTGGTAGCAGGCCGTGGCGGCCCGCCGGTAAACGGCGCACACATCGCCAAAGCAGCCCGCGCCTGCCCGCAATGGCAATGGCGCGTCATCGGCCCGGTCGAACCAGTCGCCCCATGCCCGCCCAACCTGATCTTTGCCGGATGGGTGGACGATCCAACAAGCGAGATCGCCCGCGCCACCATCATCGTCGGCGCGGCGGGTGATGGTCTGGTCAACGCCGTGCTGGCGACGGACCGCCCCTTCATCTGCCTGCCCGAAGATCGCCCATTCCGGGAACAACATGCGACGGCGCAAGCGCTCGACAGGCTGGAGGCCGCCATCGTCATCGATGCCTGGCACACCCCGTCATCCTGGCCCGCCTTGATCGATCGCGCTTTGGCCCTGCCATTGCACGTCCGCCAGCAACTGCATGACCCGGCCGGTACGCGCAAGGCGGCGGCATGGCTTGCGCAATGCGCAGCGCGCGCAACAGATGTGATGGAGCAAGCGGCATGACCCTGTCCCCCAGCCTGGATACCCCATCGTCTGCACCGGATATGCGCGCCGCCGCCATCGCCCAGCAACTCGCGACGCTGGGCGCGCGCTACGATGCCGCGCCGATCTTCCCGGCCGAAAGCATGAAATGCCTGGTCGCCGCCGGACTGCACCGCAGCTTCGCGCCGGTCGCCAGCGGCGGCGACCTGTTCCCAAACAGGACCGCCCATTATCTCAGCCTCATGACGGTCCTGCGGATCGTCGGGCGCGCCGATCTCAGCGTCGGTCGCTTATATGAAGGGCATGTCAATGCGCTCGCCCTGTTCGATTGGTTCGGCACGCCCGACCAGAAGGTACAGTTGAAGCGCACGCTGGACGCAGGCGCCTTCTACGGGGTGTGGGCCACAGAGCCAGCGCCGGGCGTGCAACTGCGCACCCGCGATGGCCGCAGCCTCCTGACTGGCCGCAAGTCCTTTGCCACCGGCGCAGGCGGCCTTGCCCATGCGATCGTCACGGTACAGCCTGAGAAGGGCGAGCGCCGCCTGGTGATCGTGGCGGCGGACGACCCGGATCGTGCCGACCTGTCGCAATGGCGGGTGCGCGGTATGCGTGCGACTGGCAGCGGCACCTATGACCTGACCGACATGCCGGTATCGGACACCGATTGCCTGGGCCAACCCGGCGATTATGATCGCGAACCGCGTTTCACCACCGGCGCATGGCGCTTCACCGCCGTCCAGCTTGGCGGGATAGAGGCGCTGCTGACCGAAACGCGGCTCGCCATGTCCGACGCCGCACGCCAAGACCCGTTGCACCGCGCGAAATTCGCCGACGCCGTTGCAGCGACGCGCACCGCCTATCTTTGGGTCCGCGAATGCGCCATCCGCGCGGCGCAGGACGATGCCGACGGCCCTGCCTTCGCCCGCATGACTCGCGGCGTGGTCGAACGATCTGCGCTGGACGTGATGGAGCTGGCCGCTCGCATCGTCGGTACGCGCAGCGCCATGGATGGGCAGCGGATCGACAAGATCATCCGCGATCTCAGCCTCTATCTGCGCCAGGGCGGTCCCGACTATGCCCGCGATCAGGCGGCCGAGGCCTGGCTCGATCATGACGCCTGGGGCGCTGGCGACCGGTTATGGTGAGGCACGGCCAGCCGCTGGCCCGGCAACGGCTCCGCTGGCTCATCCTGGCGCCCCATGCCGATGACGAGACGCTGGGCGCGGGCGCCCTGATCGCGCAGTCGGCCAGCGCAGGGCTGTTTGCAGGCCTCATCTATCTCACCGACGGCTCAGGCTCCCACGCCGATCCTGTCGGCAATCTCGTGACGGTCCGCAAACGCGAAGCGGCCACTGCGCTGCGCCGCTTGGCGGGCCGCGAAGCCCCGCCGCCGCTTTATCTCGGCTGGAAGGACGCCGCCCCTGCCCAACCGGGTAGCCGTGCGTTCGATCGCGCCGCGCAGACCCTCGCCGCGCTGTGCCGCCGCAAGCGCATCGACGCCTTGGCGGTCACCGCGTTGCATGAACCACATTGCGATCATGCCGCCGCCGCGCGACTGGCTTACGCGATCCAGAAATGTGCCAAACGCGGCATGATCGTGGCGGAATATCTGGTCTGGTCGGATGCACCAGCGGCCCGGTCCCATCGCACGCTAAGCACCGCGCCGATGCTGGCGGGCCAACGGCGCCACGCCCTGTCCGCGCACCGCAGCCAACTCACCCCTTCGCACGGCCCCGGTTTCCGATTGCCCATGGAACGCCGCCGGATGCCCACCCGCGACACCCTCTATCTACGGAAAGCGCCATGACGCGACATAAGCAAAGCCTGGACGCGGCCTATTTCGAAGGCATGTTTCAGGGGGCTGCCGATCCCTGGGATCTGGAAACCAGCCCCTATGAACAGGCCAAATATGCCCGCACGCTGCAAGCGCTGAACGACCGCACCTATGAACTGGGCTTCGAAGTCGGCTGCGCCAAGGGCGTCCTGACGCAGAAGCTAGCGGATCACTGCCGCGCGCTCCTGGCGATCGACGTCAGCGAAACGGCGCTGGAGGCGGCGCGCGAACGATGCGCGTCGATCGACCATGTCGCCTTTGCGTGCATGACCTTCCCCAAACAGGCGCCGCTCGGCAGCGCCTTCGACCTGATCATGCTGTCCGAAGTCGTCTATTATTGGGATGACGCGGACATAGGCCAGGCGGCCGACTGGATCGGCGCTCACCTGGCGCCCGGCGGCGACCTGTTGCTGGTGCACTGGATCGGGCAGACGGACTATCCGCAAAGCGGCGACGACGCCACGGCGAAGCTGCAAGCCGCGCTCGGCCAATCGATCGTCGTGGTCGCATCGGACCGCCACGACCAATATCGCCTCGACCTGTGGCGTCGCCGACCATGACCATCAGCCTGCTCACCATCGTCAAGAACCGCGCCGGACATCTGGCCCAGCTGGTCGAAGGACTCCGGCGCAGCGCCACGCTGCCCACGGAACTGATCATCGTCGATATGGGCAGCGACGCGCCCGTGCATGTGGGCGAAACGCCATTCCCCGTCCAAATCCTCCATTGCGACCAACCCGGCCTGCCGCTGGCGGCGGCCCGGAACATGGCGGCACGCGCCGCGATCGGCGATACGCTGCTGTTCCTGGATGTCGATTGCATCCCGATGCGCGCCCTTATCGGCACGATCGCAGCGGTCGCTGCCGAGCAGGATGCGCTCATCTGCGCGGAAATATTATATCTTGGCCCCGACGATGCGCGCGGCGATTGGGACGAGGCCGATCTCATGCAGCGCGCGGCGGGTCATCCCGTCCGCCTTTTTCCTGCCCAAGGCGTCCGCCAGGAACATAATGCCGGCCTGTTCTGGTCGCTGGCCTTTGCGATCAGGCGCGACCGTTTCTTCGCCCTCAATGGGTTTGACGAAGGCTTCACCGGCTATGGCGCGGAGGATACCGACTTCGGTTTCCGGGCGCAGGCAGCCGCATTGCCGCTGCTGTTCCTGGGCGGGGCAGGCGCTTTCCATCAATATCATGCGATATTCGATCCGCCGCTCCAGCATCTGGACGACATCGTCCGCAACGCCCGCCTCTTTCATCAACGCTGGCAATTCTGGCCGATGGACGGCTGGCTGACGGCGTTCGAACGCGCAGGACTTGTCGCCCGATCGCAGGACAGCATCGCCATCCTGCGCCACCCCGACAAGGACGAAATCGACCGCGCCCGCGTCCTGCCCATCTAAAAGACCTGCCTTACCGCACAGGCGTGCGCACCGCACGGCTGCTGCCGCGTATCACCAGCCCCCCTTCGACCACCACATCTTCATGACGGGCAGGATCGTCGCGCAATGCCTGGATCAGGCGCAGCGTTTCGTCCACCATGTGCTGGGCCGGCTGGGCGTAACTGGTCAGGGAAAAGGCGGGCCACGCCGCCATCGGCACATCGTCATAGCCGACGATCGAAATTTCCCGCCCGACATCCAGTCCATATTCATGCCGCGCCACATTAATCGCCGCGATCGCCATATTATCGTTGGCGCAGAAGATCGCGTCCGGTCGATCCCTGGCGGATAACAGCCGCCGGGTCGCTGCGGTGGCGGCGTCGATCCGAAAATCGCCAGCTTCGCGGATCGGCGGCGTGGCGCCCTGTTGCGCCAGATAGCTGAAAAATGCAGCCTCGCGCTCTGCATTGGTGGACGATCCTGCAACGCCTGCGATAAACGCCATGCGGCTGTGCCCGCCTGCCAGCAAATGGGCGGCGATGGTGCGCGCGCCGACATCATTATCGCCGATCACGCTGGACGCGACATGCTCCTGCGTCCTGCGGTTATACAGCACCACCGGCACCTGCGCCTTGCGACATTCCTCGGCCAATCCGGATGACAGGCCGACCGATAGCAGCACCAGCGCGTCGAGGCGATAATGCAATATCTCATTGATGGACGGTTCGCTGCCGCCGCTGCCTGCTGCCGGAAACAGCAGCAGGCGCAGCCCCGCCTGGTCGAGCCTGTGCGACAGCAACTGCAACGTCTCGACAAAAAAGGGATTGGACAGGTCGCCCACCCCCACGCCTACGATATGCGACCGGCCATTGATCAAGGACCGGGCGAGGAGGTTGGGATGGTAACCCAGCCGTTCCGCTGCCTCCATGATGCGCGCGCGGGTATCCGGCGCAACGCTGGCGCCGGGCGTAAAGGCGCGCGACACGGCAGACTGGGATACGCCTGCTTCGCGCGCAACGTCATGAGCCGTAATGAAAGCGCGGTCGCTGGTCGTCATCCTCCACCCTTCGCAAGGACCGGCCGCATGATCAACCGCCGATCCGCATATTTGCATAAGATTGCATCGCCTTGAAAATGGCCGCGCGGAGCAATCTCAAATATATTGCAGAAACACCATTGCATAGCTATGCAAATAACGAACGAGTCAAAAGGAGCGGGACATGATCAGGGAAGTGGCGCGGATAGAAATCGATCCGGCCGACGCCGATCGGTTCGAAGCAGCGGCGGCGCAGGCGATACCCCATTTCCGCGAAGCCGAAGGATGCCGCAGCTTCCGGCTGGACCGTTCGGTCGACCGGCCCGGCCATTATCTGCTGGTCGTCGGCTGGGACAGCGTCGATGCCCATGTGACGGGCTTTCGCAATTCTCCGGGTTTTCAGGCGTGGCGTGCACTGGTCGGGCCGTTCTTCACGGCGACACCCGATGTGGATCATGTCGAAACGGCGGTAGACGGTTTCTAAACGAGGATTTGGATCATGGCTCACTATCTGAAACGCGGCGCGTCGGCCGAGGCGAAGGCGACTGCCGACCGCAAGGTCCGCGACATCGTGGAAGCGGCGCTGGCCGACATCGAAACGCGCGGCGACGACGCGGTGCGCGACATGTCGATCCGGTTCGACGGCTGGGACCGGGACGATTATCGCCTCAGCCAGGCGGAAATCGATGCCTGCGTTGACAGCCTGACCCCGCAGGAACGCAAGGATATCGAATTTGCGCAAACACAGGTGCGCCATTTCGCCCAGATCCAGCGGGCCTCGATGCAGGATGTCGAGGTGGAAACATTGCCTGGCGTGATCCTGGGCCACAAGAATCTGCCGGTGAACGCTGCGGGATGCTATGTCCCCGGCGGCAAATATCCGCTGCTGGCCTCCGCTCATATGTCGGTCATCACCGCCAAGGTGGCGGGTGTGCCGCGCGTCGTCACCTGCGCACCGCCGTTCCAGGGCAAGCCCGCCCGCGCCATCGTGGCGGCGCAGGCGATGGCCGGGGCCGACGCCATCTATGCGCTCGGCGGCATCCAGGCCGTGGGCGCCATGGCGCTGGGGACGCAAAGCATCGACCCCGTTGATATATTGGTCGGGCCGGGCAATGCCTTCGTCGCCGAAGCCAAGCGCCAATTGTTCGGCCGGGTCGGCATCGACCTGTTCGCCGGGCCGACGGAAACGCTCGTGATCGCCGACGACATCGGCTGCGACGCTGAACTGGCGGCGACCGATCTGCTGGGACAGGCGGAACATGGGCCGGACAGCCCGGCGGTCCTGCTCACCACCTCGGAAAAGCTGGCGCGCGAAACCATGAAGGAAGTCGAACGCCTGCTCACCATCCTGCCCACCGCCGATTATGCGCGCAAGGCGTGGGAGGCCTTCGGCGAAGTGATCGTGGCGCAGGACGATGCGGAAATGGTGCGCATTGCCGACGCCATCGCGTCGGAACATGTGCAGGTCATGACTGCCGATCCGGACTATTTCCTGCAGAATATGACCAATTATGGCGCGCTGTTCCTGGGCGCGCGCACCAATGTCAGCTATGGCGACAAGGTGATCGGCACCAACCACACGCTCCCGACCAAGAAGTCGGCCCGCTATACCGGAGGGCTTTGGGTCGGCAAATTCATCAAGACCTGCACCTATCAAAAGGTGTTGACGGATGAAGCATCGGCCCTGGTCGGGGAATATTGCAGCCGCTTGTGCGCGTTGGAAGGCTTTGCCGGCCATGGCGAGCAGGCGAATATCCGCGTGCGGCGCTATGGCGGCCGCAACGTCCCCTATGCCGGGACGGCGGAACCGACCGCGGCGACGGCAGCCTGACCATGGATGCTCTGCCCACGACGCCCAGCTTTCGGCTGGACGGCAAACGCGCGCTGGTGACCGGGGCAGGGCGGGGCATCGGCCTTGCCTGCGCCGCAGCGCTGGCGCAGGCGGGCGCGCATGTGATCCTCGTCGCTCGCAGCGGCGGGGAGATCGAAGCAGGCGCGCAGGCGATCCGCACCGCAGGTGGTCAGGCCGATGCGCTCATCCTCGACGTCAATGACGTGGCGGCGACGCGACAGGCGCTCGATGCCGTGGCGCCCTTCGATATCCTCCTCAACAATGCCGGGACCAATCGGCCCAAGCCCTTTGTCGAGGTGTCGGAGGAAGATTATGACGCGGTGCTGGACCTCAACCTGCGCGCCGCTTTCTTCGTGGCGCAGACGGTGGCGCGGGGCATGATCGATGGGGGCGTGCGCGGCGCGATCATCCATATGGGATCGCAGATGGGCCATGTCGGCGGCCCGCGCCGGTCGCTCTATTGCGCATCGAAATGGGGGCTGGAAGGGCTGAGCAAGGCGATGGCGCTCGATCTGGCGCCTCATGGCATCCGCTCCAACACGATCGCCCCGACCTTCATCGAAACGCCGATGACCAAGCCCTTTTTCGAGGACAAGGTTTTCCTGGCCAGCGTGCTGGACAAGATCAAGCTCGGGCGCCTCGGCACCGTAGAAGATTTGATGGGCGTGGTCGTGTTCCTGGCATCCGATGCTGCAGCCTTGATGACCGGCACCAGCCTGGTGGTGGACGGCGGCTGGACGGCAGATTGAGGTACGGCCTTGGCTGATGCCGGGGCCGCGCCTATCATGCCGCCATGGACATGCATGACACAGCCCTGACGCTGCACGGCTATTGGCGATCGGGCACCAGTTACCGGACCCGGATCGCGCTCAATGCCAAGGGACTGGCCTATGACCAGGTCAGCCACGACCTGCGCCGGGGCGATCAGCGCGCGCCCGATTATCTGGCGCTCAATCCGCAGGGGCTGGTGCCCGCACTGGAAGCTGGCGAACTGATCCTGACCCAGTCCGGCGCAATCATCGAATGGCTGGACGAGCGCTATCCCGATCCCCCCTATTGCCCGATACGGCTGATGATCGGGCGATCGTGCGCGCCATGGCGCTGCTGGTCGCCTGCGACATCCATCCGCTCAACAATGTGCGCGTGTTGAACCGCCTGCGCGACGATCTGGACGCGGACGCAGATGCGGTGAAGGCATGGATCGCCCATTGGATCGGCCAGGGTTTCGGCGCGCTGGAAAATATGGTCGCACGGCATGGCGGCCGCTTCTGCTTTGGCGACCGGCTGACCGTCGCGGACTGCCATATCGTGCCGCAACTCTACTCGGCGGAACGCTTCGGCGTCGATCTCTCCGCCTATCCGCGCCTGGTCGAAACGGTCGATCGCGTCCGCACAGAACCATGCGTCGCCGCGGCCCACCCGGACAGGCAGGCCGACGCAGGCTAATCGGATGCAGCCCCGGCGCAATCATGCTAGCCGTCCGGCATGAGCCGTCCTCTTCCTGCCAGCCCCCGCAAGCCGCGCGACGATGGCGCAGGTGATCGCCGCCGCCAGATATTGGCAATCGCCGCCCGCCTGTTCGCGCGCAAGGGCTATCGCGGCACGTCGATGCGCGACATTGGCGAGGAAGCCGGAGTGCTGGGCGGCTCGCTCTATCATCATATCAAGTCGAAGGACGCCCTGTTCGTCGAACTGCATAATGCCGCGCTCGACGCTGCCGCCGCCCGGATCGAAGCCGCGGTCGCGCAACGCGAACATCCCTGGGATCGGCTGGAGGCCGCCTGCGAAGCGCTGCTCGACATTCAGTTGGACCCGCAATCCCTGACCCTGCCGATGATGAACGATTTCCGCGAGGTGCCGGACGGGGTGCGCGCGGCGCTGATCGACCGACGCGACCGGTTCGAAACGCTGTTCCGCGATCTGGTCGCCGCCCTGCCGCTGCCTGCGACGATCGACCGCTCGCTCTATCGCAACCTGCTTCTGTCGCAATTGAACAGTGCGGCGGACTGGTATCGGCCCGGCCGCCTGACGCCCCAGGCCATAGCCAGCCAGATCGCGGCCATCTTCCGCCACGAATAGCCGCGCCACCGACCAGAGAGCACCAACGACTTTGACTGTAACAGATGTTTGGTATATAAGGCGGCAAGCCTGAAGGAGCGTCCCCGTGCAAGCCTATACCCCCCCGATCGACGATTATCGCTTCCTCCTGAACGACGTGCTCGGTTTCGACGCCGCCATGGCCGAACTGGGGCAGGAGGTGGACGCCGATCTCGCCGCCACGGTACTAGAAGAGGCAGGCCGCCTGTGCGCCGATCGCCTGCAACCGCTCAACCGCGAAGGCGACGAACAGGGCAGCCAGCTGATCGACGGCGCGGTGCGCACGCCACCCGGTTTCGCCGACGCCTATCGCAGCTTCGTGGAGGCCGGATGGGCCTCGCTATCTGCCGATCCGGCCCATGGCGGGCAGGGGCTGCCTTTCATCCTGCAGCTCTGGTTCGATGAAATGATGTCGGCCGCCAACCTCTCCTTCGGCCTGTTCCCCGGCCTGACGCGCGGCGCCTGCGAAGCGATCGCCGCACATGGCGACGACACGCTCAAGGCGACCTGGCTGCCCGCCATGGTCAGCGGCGCATGGACCGGCGCGATGGCGCTGACCGAAAGCGGCGCAGGCACCGATCTCGCCCTGCTCAAGACCAAGGCCGTGCCGCAGGGCGACGCCTATGCCGTCACTGGCACGAAGATCTTCATATCCTCGGGCGACCATGATTTTGGCGGCAATATCGTCCATCTCGTCCTCGCCCGCCTGCCCGACGCACCGGCCGGGGTGAAGGGTATCAGCCTGTTCCTGGTCCCCAAATTCCTGCCCGACGACGCTGGTGGCTTTACCGTGCGCAACGCCATGTCGGTCGGGGCGCTGGAAAAGAAGATGGGCATCCACGCCCAACCGACCTGCGTCATGCATTATGACGGCGCGACCGGCTGGCTGGTGGGTGAGCCGCACCGCGGGCTGGCGGCGATGTTCACGATGATGAATGCCGAACGCTTGATGGTCGGCATCCAGGGGCTGGGCATCGCCGGCGCCGCCTATCAGCAGGCCGCCGCCTATGCCAAGGATCGGCTACAGGGGCGCAGCGCCGACGGCGCGCACGGCCCCGTCGCCATTATCGACCATGCCGATGTCCGCCGCATGTTGCTCAACGTCCGCGCCTTCGTGGAGGCCGGACGCGCCCTGGCCGGATGGACCGCGCTACAATATGATCGCGCCCGCCTACACCCCGACGCGGCCGAACGGGCCAAGGCCGACGCCCGCGTCGCGCTGCTGACGCCGGTGATCAAGGCCGCCTTCACCGACCTCGGTTTCGAAGGTGCGGTGCAGGCGCAACAGGTGTTCGGCGGCCATGGTTACATCCGCGAATGGGGCATGGAACAATATGTCCGCGATGCGCGCATCGCCCAGATTTACGAAGGCACTAACGGCGTGCAGGCGATGGACCTGGTCGGGCGCAAGCTGGCATTGAACGGTGGCGCAGCGGTCGAAGATATCTTCGCGCTGATCACCGCCGATCTCGACGCCGCAGCCGCCGCGTCGCCCGGCCTGCCCATCATCGATGCCGTCCGCGAAGCCCTGGCGCTGCTACAGGACGCGACCGCCGCGTTGCGCGGGGCGCAGGGCGACGCGGCCGGCGCAGCGGCGGTCGATTATCTCCGCCTCTTCGCCCTCGTCGCGATGGGCTGGATGTGGGCGCGCATGGCCGCCGCCGCCAGCAGCACATCGTTGCTCCACACCGCCAAGCGCGCAGTCGCCGATTTCTTCGCGCAACGCATCCTGCCGCAGGCCCGCGCGCTAGCAGCCAGCATCGCGGCTGGGGAAAGCGCGATCATGGCGCTGGGCGCGGATGCTTTCTAAGCCTCCGCTCGCCTGGCGCTGAAAATAGGGTCCGGGTTCAAGCCACAAAGCGGCGCGACCCGGTTCATACTATAGATAGTTGATGCAGATCAGCTTTCCCGTCTGCCGAGCGCAACAATCCTTGCAACCCGTTTGAAACTATCGCTAGGCGGATGTTGAACACATCTTTACGCGGTGGCGCATGTCTAACGGAAAAACAGCTTTGGCGGCGATCCCGCGGCCGCGCGCATCGCTCTGGGCCGCCTTTGGCCTGGCCCTCGGCCTCGCCTTCTTCCTGATCAGCGGCACGATCGCCTATCGCAATATCCAAAGCCTGCGCGAAAGCGACACCGCGATCCGGCACACCCATAGCGTCCTGATCGCGCTCGATGAACTTCTGTCGACGACGCAGGACGCGGAAACCGGCCAGCGCGGCTATCTGCTCACCGGCAGCCAGGCCTATCTCGAACCCTATGACAGTGCCGTCGCCGCGCTCGCCGCGCGGATGCGCACCGTCACCGACCTGACGCGCGACAATCCGGCACAGCAGACCAATGTCACGGCGCTCAAACGCCATGTCGACGCCAAGCTCGCGGAATTGCGCGAAAGCGTCGAGCAGCGCCGGACCAGGGGTTTCGACGCCGCGCTCGCGGTCGTCACCACCGATCGCGGCAAGATGGAAATGGATGCGATCCGCGCGCAATTGACCGGCATGGCGCAGGAAGAATTGCGCCTGCGCACGATCCGCATGGACGAAATGGCCGCCGCCGCCCGGACCGCCATCACCACCGGCATCGTGTCCAGCCTGATCGGCGCGGGGCTGACCATCGCCATATTCATGCTGATGCGCATCAGCACCCGCGCACGCGCACGCCAGCAATGGCTGCAGACCGGGCAACTGGGCCTCGCCAAGGCGATGGGCGGCGAAAAAACGGTTGAGGAACTGGGGGAAGCAATCCTCGCCTTCCTCGCCAGCTATCTTGGTTTTCAGGGCGGCGCCCTGTTCAAGGGCGAAGGCGGACGTTTCCTGCGCGCCGCCGCCATCGGCGTCCCCGCCGACGCGGACATGCCCGAAGGCTTCGCCATCAAGGACGGGTTGCTGGGCCAGGTCGCCGCGCAGAAACAGCCTTTGGTCCTGCACGATATCCCCGATGGCTATCTGACCATCGGATCGGGCCTTGGCCGGGACAAGCCCCGTCATCTCGCCATCGTGCCCGCCACCGCCGATGGCGTCGTCAACGCCGTGATGGAACTGGGCTTCTTCCAGCCCATCGGTGACGATGTTCTGGCGCTGCTCGATCAGGCGTCCCCCGCGATCGGCATTGCGCTGCGTTCGGCTCGCTTCCGCACCCGCTTGCGCGAGGCATTGGAAGAAACGCAGCGCCAGTCGGGCGAATTGCAGGCGCAAAGCGAAGAATTGCGCGTCTCCAACGAGGAACTGGAAGAACAGGGCCGCGCGCTCAAGGAATCCCAGGTCCGCCTGGAACAGCAGCAGGTCGAACTGGAACAGACCAATAGCCAGTTGGAGGAACAGGCCCAGACGCTCGAAAATCAGCGCGACGAGCTGGAAAAGGCAGGCACGACGCTGCAATTGCGCGCACGCGAATTGGAGCAGGCGAGCCAGTATAAGTCCGACTTCCTTGCCAACATGTCGCACGAATTGCGCACGCCGCTCAATTCTCTGCTGATCCTGTCCAAGCTGCTGGGCGACAATCCCGACGGCAATCTGTCGCCCGACCAGATCAAGTTCGCGCGGACGATCGAATCCTCCGGCAATGATCTTCTCACCCTCATCAACGATATTCTCGACCTGTCGAAGATCGAGGCGGGGCATATCCAGGTCCAGCCCGAAACCGTGCCGTTGCAACGGCTGGTCGGCGACCTGCGCCAGCTGTTCCAGCCCGTGGCCCAGACCCGCGGCCTCCAGTTCGAGGTCGAGATCGCGCCAGACTGCCCGCGCGCCATCGAAACCGACCGGATGCGCGTGGAGCAGATCGTCAAGAACCTGCTGTCCAACGCGTTCAAATTCACCCAGGAAGGTAGCGTGCGCCTGACCCTGTCGGCGGTCGGCGACGATCGTCTGGCGCTCGCCGTCAGCGACACCGGCATCGGCATGTCAAAGGAACAGCAGGGCCATATTTTCGAGGCCTTCCATCAGGCCGACAGCACGATCAGCCGCCGCTATGGCGGCACGGGCCTTGGCCTCTCCATCTCGCGCCAGCTGGCGCGCCTGCTGGGCGGCCGCATCGACCTGCAAAGCCAGCCGGGGGAGGGCAGCTGCTTTACCCTCACCATACCGATCGCCTATGATCCCGCCGCCGTCACCTCCCGCCAGGCTGCGCCGCCGGTCAGCGTCGATACGCCCGCGCCAGCGCCCGTCGCCCCCGCGCCGGTCCGCACCGCATCGCCCTCACCGTCACCCTCGCCCAAATGGATCATAGAGGATGACCGCGCCGCCATCACCGAAGGCCGCCGCCTGCTCCTGATCATCGAGGATGACGAGGTGTTCGCCTCCGTCGTATGCGACCTGTCGCGCGACATGGGCTTTCAATGCCTGGTCGCGGGTACGGCGGAAGAGGCGATGAAACTGGCGCGCGACTATATGCCCAGCGCCGTTGTCCTCGACCTTGGCCTCCCCGATCAGTCGGGCCTGACCGTCCTCGACCGGCTCAAGCATGACGAAGCCACTCGCCACATTCCCATCCATGTCGTTTCCGCGTCCGACCATAGCCAGGCCGCCTTGTCCCTGGGCGCAGTCGGCTATCTGGTGAAACCGGTAAAGCGCGAACAACTCGCCGAAGTGCTCGAAAGCCTGCACGCGAAACTGGCGACCCGCGTGCGGCGCGTCCTCATCGTGGAGGATGATCCGGTCCAACGCGACGCCGTCGCCCGGCTACTGCTGACCGATGATGTGGAAACGGTCGGTGTAGGCACCGCGGCCGAATGTCTGGAACAGCTGCGCCAGCAGACCTTCGACTGCATGGTGCTGGACCTGACGCTGCCCGACACGTCCGGTTTCGCGCTGCTGGAAACGTTGAGCGAAGAGGGCGATCACGGCTTCCCGCCCGTCATCGTCTATACCGGTCACGACCTCTCGCCCGACGACGAACAGCGCCTGCGCCGCTATTCCAGCTCGATCATCATCAAGGGCGCGAAATCGCCCGAACGGCTGCTGGACGAAGTGTCGCTGTTCCTGCACCAGGTCGTGTCGGAACTGCCGCCCGAACAGCGCAAGATGATCCAGAAGGCCCGCAATCGCGACGCCGCGCTGGAAGGACGCCGCATCCTCATCGTGGAGGATGACGTTCGCAACGTCTATTCCCTCACCAGCGTGCTGGAACCGCGCGGCGCCACGGTGCAGATCGCCCGCAACGGGCAGGAGGCGCTGGACGCGCTCGCCGCCTCGACCGGCGATCCGGCGACCGCCATCGATCTGGTGCTGATGGACGTGATGATGCCGGTGATGGACGGCCTTACCGCCACCCGCGCGATCCGGGCCGACGCGCAATGGGCGGCACTGCCGATCCTGATGCTGACGGCCAAGGCGATGCCCGACGACCAGCAACGCTGTCTGGAAGCGGGCGCGAACGACTATATGGCAAAGCCCATCGACGTCGATAAACTCCTCTCGCTGGTCCGCGTCTGGATGCCGCGCTGATGCAGGACAAGGTTGAGGATATCGAAATCCAGCTGCTGCTGGAGGCGCTCTATCAACGCTATCATTACGACTTCCGCCATTATGCACGCGCGTCGATCAAGCGGCGGCTGATGCAGGCGCGCAGCCAATTGGGCTTCGCCAGCTTCTCGGCCATGCAGGATCATCTGCTCCATGATCCCGCCACCCTGCCGCGCCTGCTCAACTATCTGACCGTGCAGGTCAGCGAAATGTTTCGCGACCCCTCCTATTTCCGCGCCCTGCGGGAAAAGGTGATCCCGCACCTGCGCACCTATCCCTCGCTCAAAGTGTGGGTCGCCGGATGCAGCAACGGCGAGGAACTCTATTCCCTCTCCATCCTGTTCCGGGAAGAGGGTCTGGACCAACGCACGCTCTTCTATGCGACGGACATCAATCCCGATGCGCTCAAAGCCGCGGAAGCAGGCATCTATCCGCTCGACCAGATCCGCAAATTCACCGAAAACCACCAGAAATCTGGCGCGCCCTGTTCGCTGTCGGACTATTATACCGCCGATTATGGCCGCGCCGTATTCGACAAGAGCCTGCGGTCGCGCGTCGTCTTTTCCGATCACAGCCTGGTGACGGACGCGGTCTTCGCCGAAATGCACCTCATCTCCTGTCGCAACGTCCTTATCTATTTCGATCGGGATCTGCAGGACCGCGCGCTCGGCCTGTTCCGCGACTCTCTTGCCCGCAAGGGGTTTCTGGGGCTGGGGTCGAAGGAAAGCATGCGCTTTTCCGGCCATGCCTCCGCCTTCACCGATTTCGTGCGCGAAGAAAAGATCTACCAGAGGCAGGAGCCATGACGGCGCACCCGATCCAGGCCGTCGCCATCGGCGCATCGGCGGGCGCGGTCCAGGCGCTGCTGCGCATATTGCCCGCGCTGCCCGCCACCTATCCCCTTGCGCTGCTGGTCCTGGTCCACGTCCCGCCCGACCGCGCCAATGCGCTGGTCCCGCTGTTCCAGTCCAAATGTCCGCTGCCGGTCAAGGAAGCCGAAGACAAGGAACGGATCGTGGGCGGCACTATCTATTTCGCGCCGTCGGACTATCATCTGCTGGTGGAGGCGGACCATTCGATCGCCCTGTCCTGGGACGAGCCGGTCAATCACAGCCGCCCCGCGATCGACATCCTGCTCGACAGCGCGGCCGACGCCTATGGCCCGGCGCTGGCGGGCATGGTGCTGACCGGCGCGAGCCATGACGGCGCGGCTGGCCTCGCGGCGGTGGCGGGCGCGGGGGGCGTCGCCATCGTGCAGGACCCGGCCGAAGCGCAGGTGCCAACCATGCCGCGGGCGGCGCTGGCGGCCTGTCCGACCGCAACCGCAATGACCCTGGACGACATCATTCTCTATCTCCTGCAACTGGCGACGATATGACAAGCGAGACGGCCCCCCTCTATTGCCTGCTGGTTGACGATCTGGCGGAAAATCTGCTGGCGCTCGAAGCGCTGCTTCAGCGCGACGGCCTCGTCTGCCTTAAGGCCCGTTCGGGCGAGGAAGCGCTCGAACTGCTGCTCGTCCACGACGTCGCGCTGGCGTTGCTCGATGTCCAGATGCCCGGCATGGACGGGTTCGAACTGGCCGAATTTATGCGCGGCAACGAACGCGCCCGCCATGTGCCGATCATCTTCGTCACCGCTGGTACTGCCGATCGCCAGCGCCGCTTCCGCGGCTATGAAGCGGGCGCCGTCGACTTCATCCAAAAGCCGATCGAAGCTGACATCCTGCGGTCCAAAGCCGCCATCTTCTTCGACCTCCACGAACAGCGGCGTCAGATCATGGCCCAGCGGGACGAACTCGCCACCCTCGCCACCGCCCTGCGCACGGCCGACCAGCGCAAGAATGAATTTGTCGCGATCCTGGGCCATGAACTGCGCAACCCGATCGCCGCGCTGGGTGCGGGCCTGCACCTGCTGGAAAAGCGGGAGGGGACGGAGGCCGCCCGCGACATCCGCCACCGGATGGATCGCCACGTCCAGCATCTCGCACGCCTGGTCGAGGATATTCTCGACATCGCCCGGATCGACCAGGGCAAGATTTCGCTCAAGAAACAGCGCATGTCGCTGCAGGACGCGCTGGCCTTCGCGGTGGAGGCGTGCCAGCCCACGATCGAGGGCGCGCAGCATCGCCTGGCGCTCGACATCACCACCGATCCGGTCTGGCTCGACGCCGACTATGCCCGCGTGGTGCAGATCGCCAGCAACCTGCTCAACAATGCCGCCAAATATACGCCCGCTGGCGGCGATATCCGCCTGACCATGCGGGTCGTGGACGACTGGGCGGAGATCGAGGTCGCCGATACCGGCGTCGGCATCGCGCCGGACATGCAGGCTCGGATTTTCGACCTGTTCGCGCAAGTGAAGAACCCGACCGGCGAAGCGCAGGACGGGCTTGGCATCGGCCTGGCGCTCGTCCGCCAGTTGGTGGCGCTGCACGGCGGCGCCCTCAGCCTCAAGCATAGCGCGCCCGGCGAAGGCAGCGTCTTCCAGGTCCGCCTGCCGATCGTCGCGGCGCTGGTCGCCTGATCGCCCGCCCCGCCATGGCCGCCACGGCCCCGGGGTGATAGGAAGACACCATGCTCACCCTGCGCCAGATCGAAATCTTCCGCGCGATCATGATCGCCAAGACGGTCAGCGCCGCCGCGCAAATGCTGGGCACCTCGCAACCGGGCCTCAGCCGGATGCTCGGCCATATGGAGGACAAGCTGCATTTCCGCCTGTTCGACCGCACCCGCGGTCGGCTGGTCCCTACCCAGGAAGCCCGCATCCTGTTCGATGAGATCGAACATATCTACAAGGGCTTCGAGGATCTGAACCACGTCATCAAACGGCTGGCAAAGGGGGAGGACCGCACCTTCCGCGTCGGCGCGTCGCCCTCGCTCGGCCATTCCGTGGTGCCCAAGATGCTGGCGCGGCTAACCGCCAACTATCCCGGCCTCACCATCCAGTTCGACATCCTTTCGGTCGAACAGGCGTCGGACTATCTGGCGCTGCAACGCGGCGATTACGCGCTCACCGTCTTTCCCATCGACCATCCCAACATCCTGTCCAGCCGCATCGGCGTCGGCCGCATGGTCTGCGCGGTGCCCGCCAGCCACCCCTTGGCCGACCGGGACAGGATCAGCGTCGCCGACATCGCCGACGAACGCCTGCAATCCTTCCGCCCCGACACCCCGCATGGCCGGATCATCGCCGATATGTTCGCGAAGGCCCGGCAGCCGCTGGAGGTGGACACCTATATCCGCTTCGCCGAAACCGCCGTCGCCTTCGTCGCCAACGGCATGGGCGTGGCGCTGGTCGACAGCTTCACCGCGATGCAGGCTCATGCCGAAACCGTGCGCTTCCTGGAATTTGACGAACCGGGCACGCTGCCGGTCTATATCAACCGCAACCTGGAATCTCCCCGCGCGATCATCGGCGAAACGTTCGAGGAAATCGCCCGATCGGTCCTGCTCGCCCTGCCACGGCCGAAACCATAACATAAAGGCATGGCAAAGCACGCCAGGAGCGCTGGCACGCAAGGATTGATCGCCACATGATAGCAAAACCCGCAGAATAGAACCAAAGATGGCACCGGGTTGGTAAGAGCTATGGGGCATGGGTTAGCCCCGCGAGAGGATGAAAGGCGTTTCTTCGATGGCCAGCTATTCCGCCAGCGGCACCGTGTCGGTCCGTCCCTATGTGACCGTGGACGATGCGGCGGCCACGCCTTCCGATGGCGGCTGGACCGCGCGGCAAATCCTCGTCGTCGCCACCTGCTTCATCCTCAACATGCTCGACGGCATGGACGTGCTGATCCTCTCCTATATCGCGCCCGCCTTGTCGAGCGACTGGCAGGTCAGCCCGGAAAGCCTGGGCGTCGTCTTCAGCGCTGGCCTTGCTGGCATGGCGGCAGGCGGCCTGCTGATCGCCCCGCTGGCCGACCGGTTCGGCCGCCGCAAGCTGATCCTCGCCTCGCTGGTGATGATGGCCGCCGCAATGTTCGCGTCGGGCGTCGCCACCTCCATCCCCCAATTGATCGCCAGCCGCTTTGTCGTGGGCATCGGCATCGGCACGGTGCTGGCCAGCATGGCCGCGCTGACCGCCGAATATGCGCCCGACAGGCATCGCACCTTTGCCGTGGGCTTCCTGCAGGCGGGCTATCCCGTCGGCGCGACCCTGACCGGATTCGTCGTCGCCAGCCATCTGCCCAATCATGGCTGGCAGGCGATGCTGCTCGCCGCCGCGGCGCTCTGCGCCATCGCCATCCCGATTGTCTGGCTGGTCCTGCCCGAATCCATCGCCTTCCTCCTGACCCGCCAGCCCAAGGGCGCGCTGCAAAAGGCCAACCGCCTGCTCGCCTCGATCGGCCAGCCGCAACTCGACGCGCTTCCGCCGCAGGACGTCAGCGAAACCCGCCACGCCGGCGTGCGCGGCCTGCTGACCGAAGGGCGCGCCGCCAGCACCATCCTGCTCTGGCTCGCCATCACCTTCGCCTTCATGACGCTCTATTTCGTGATCAGCTGGATTCCCAAATTGGCGGTCGAAGCGGGCCTGCCTGCCAAGGACGCCATCTATGCCGGCGCGATCTACAATGTCGGCGCCTTCATCGGCACCTCGTCCATCGGCTTGGTCGCCATGCGCTTCGACCTGCGCCGCCTGATCCTGGTCTATATGGTGCTGGCCGCCGCTGCGCTCACCATTTTCGGCTCGGTCGCCATGCCGCTCGCCGCGACGCTGGGCACCGCTTTCCTGATCGGCGTCTTCGTGCAGGGCGGCTTCAACGGCTGCTACCCGCTCGCCGCGAGCCTCTATCCCCCCGAAGCGCGCGGCACCGGCATCGGTTGGGCCATGGGCGTCGGCCGCATCGGCGCGGTGATCGGCCCGATGCTGGGCGGCTTCCTGCTGGCGGCCAAAGTGTCGCTTCCGGTGATCTTCGGCATCTTCGCGGTGCCGGTAGTGCTGGCGGGCGTCTGCGCCTCGCTGATCCGCCTGCCCAAGGCCGCCTGACCCGCTTCTCCCAAGGATCATTGCCATGCCTATCAACGCCCCCGCCAAAGCGGGTTCATCCCGCGCGCCCATTCTCTGCGGCCTGATCGGCAGCGGCATCGCCGGATCGCGCAGCCCGGACATGCACGAAGGCGAAGCCCGCGCGCTCGGCATCCCCATGGTCTATCGCATCCTCGATGGGGAAGTGATGGGCTATGACGCGGACGGCCTGCCGCGCCTGCTCGACATGTTGGGGGCCATGGGGTTCGACGGGATCAACGTCACCCATCCGTTCAAACAGGCGGTGATGCCCTTGCTCGATAGCTTGTCGGACGCCGCCAAAGCCCTGGGTGCGGTCAACACCATTCTGTTCCGTGACGGCCGACGCCATGGCGACAATAGCGACTGGTCCGGCTATCGCGCCCATTTCCTGACGGGGCTGGGCGATCATCCGCGCGCGAAGGTCGCGCTGATCGGCGCGGGCGGCGCGGCGGCGGCGGTCGGCTATGCCCATCTTGACCTCGGCGCACGCAGCCTGATGATCGTCGATCCCGCGCCGGAACGATCGGCGGCGCTCGCCGCGCGCCTCGGTGCGCTCTTCCCCGACGCGCAAGTGACCACCGCCCCGTCCGCCGTTCAGGCGATCCCCGGCGCGGACGGCATCGTCCAATGTTCGCCGATCGGCATGCTCAGCCATCCCGGCCTGCCCTTCGACCCCGCCTTGCTGACGCCCGCGCAATGGGTGTCCGACATCATCTATTTCCCGCTCGACACGCAGCTGCTCAAAGCCGCCGCCGCCAAAGGCTGCACCACATTGAACGGCGGCGGCATGGCGGTGATGCAGGCTGCCCATGCCTTCGCCCTGTTCACCGGGACGCAGCCTGACACGGTACGCATGCTGCGCGCCTTTGCCGCTGCCAGCGACCGGAGCGCCGCGGCATGATTGCCGACACGCCCCCCGCCATCATCGTGCCGCCGCCCGTCGTCCTCGCCAAAGCCGCGCAATTGCAGGGGCCGCCCGCCGGTCCGCAAACGCCACCACCGCCAGCGTCTCCATCAAAGCCCGGTTGGCGCGCTCAATTGCGCGACAAGGGCGTCGATCTCACCTTCTCCTACGTGTCCGAAAGCGCCGCCTCCATCACCGGCGGGCGTGAAGGCGGCGCGGCTTACACCCAGCAATTGCTCGCCTCCGCCGCGATCGACACCGGCAAGGCGTTCGGCCTCAATGGGGGCAAGATCATCGCCACCATCATCCACCGCAAAGGCCAGGATCTGACCGCGACCCGACTCGGTAATTTGTTCGAAGTGCAGGAATTGTTCGGCGGCGGGCAGGATCTGCGCCCGGCGGAACTCAGCTACGAACAGAAGCTCAATGGCGGCAGGACCGCGCTGAAATTCGGCCTCTACCATACGGGGGACGATTTCGCGACCTTGCCCAGCGGCTGCCAGTTCCAGAATTTCGCCTTCTGCCCGCGCCCGACCACGCTCTTCTACAATAGCGGTTTTTCGGGCTTCCCCATCCCGCGCTGGGGTTTGCGCGTACGGCAGGAGATCGCCCCCAACCTGACTGTCACGCTCGCCGGTTTCGAAGTGAACGCCTTGCGCGCCCAGACCGGGGCAGGGTGGAAACTCGCCCCGCGCTTCGACAGTTTCGTGGTCCCGGTGGAACTGGGCCTGAAGACGGGCCAGAAACCCGGCGGCCTGCCCGGTATGATCCGTATCGGCGGCCTGATCGACACGACCGACCGCGCCGACGTACGCGACGACATCAACGGCGACAGCTACGCGCTATCCGGCCTCGCGCCCGCCATGCGGCAGGAACGGTGGAGCGCCTGGGCCATGGCGGAACAGATGATCGTCCGCTTCGGCCCGGGCGATCGCGGCCTCAGCCTCTTCGGCACGCTCACTGTGTCGGATAGGCACACCGCGCGCGTCTCCACCTTCGTCAGCGGCGGCTTCGTCGCACGCGGCTTCAGCGACAGCCGACCGCGCGACAATTTCGGTCTCGGCCTCGTCTATGCCCGCGTCAACCCGCGCATCACCGACCGCGAGCGCGATCAGGCGGCGCTGGGGCAGGACGTCGCGGTCCAGACGCATGAGGTCAGCGGCGAAATCTTCTACGGCTGGCAGGCGACCCGCACGCTGCTGCTGCGCCCCAATCTCCAATATATCCACCGCGTCGGCGCGACCGATCGTTATCCCGACGCCCTGGTCGCGGGCGCGACGATCAAGCTCATCCTGTAAGCAGGGCCGGGCAGGGCGGTGCGCTGTCCTACACGAACCGATATATGCTACCCACCGCCGTTCGTTTCGAGCGAAGTCGAGAAACCCGTGCACCGCGCTGGCCGCTTCTCGACTTCGCTCGAAGCGAACGGATATGGGCAAGCCTATAATTTCCAACATCTGTTCTTAAATGTCGCAATTGGCGGGAAATGTGCGAAGTTAAGCGCCATTCTCCTACAGGATCGCGGCGGGCGTCGCCTCCGGCCGAAACCTGTTCTGCGCCGCCAGCCGCACCCCGGCATTGGGCGCGCCATAGCCGCCATAGCCATCGGCCCGCTGCACGAATTCGAAGAAGAACAGCTTGTCGAACGCCCGGCTATAGAGCTGCCAGAAACCCGCCCCCTCGCCATCCTCGTCATATAATATGCCAAGGTCCGCCATACGCGCCACCACCGCCGGGTCCAGGCCGAACCGCGCGCCCAGGTCGGCATAATAGTTGGCCGGGATCGCCAGCATCGCCGCGCCGCCGTCCCGCAACGCCTGCGCCGTCGCGAAGATGTCGTCGGTGGTCAGCGCGACATGCTGATATCCCCCGCCAAAGCCATGGTCCAGGAAGCGGGACGACAATGTCTCCCGCGCATCCGACGCATTGATCGTCACCCGAAACGCGCCGTCGCCCGATTGCAGCGCCTGGCTATGCACCAGCCCCGACGGGTCGATCACATCCTGCGCCGCCCGCGCCTCCAGCCCGAACAGCGCGCGCCAGTAAAGCTGCCAGGACAGGAACTCGTCATTATGGACCACGGCCGCCAGATGATCGATGCCCCGCGTATCCGCGCCGACCGCGTCATCCGCTCCGTCCACCGGCCTGAACTCGCGCGCCCACAATCCTTCGACCTCGTCGGCATTGATCAGATAGACCAGGCTGCCGCCAACCCCACGCAGCGCTGGCATCGCCATCCGCCCCGGCCGCCCTTCCGGGCTGTATGCCTTGATGCCCAAAGCGGCCGCGCGCGCCAGCACCGCCGCCTTGTCGCGCACCCGCACCCCGATCGCGCAAATCGCCGTCCCCTGCGCCGCGCGATACGCGCTGGCGAAACCCTTCGCTTCTGCATTGACGATCAGGTTAACGCCGCCCTGCCGCCAGCGCGTCACCTTCTTGTGCCGATGTTCGCCGACGCGCGCGAAACCCATCGCCGCAAAACTGTCGCCCAACCGCGCCGCATCGCCACCATCGGCGGTGAACTCCACGAATGCGCAGCCGAGCGCCGGTTGCGGCGCAGGCATGGCGGTCGGCTGGCCGATCAGCCGCTGCGCAGCATCGCGCACATAGTCGAGCGAGCGATGACCATCCTCCGCCACCAGCCGCGCGGCATTGGACCGGAAGCGGTCGTTGAAAATTTCCAGGCTCAGCGGCCCGTCATAGCCGGTCCGCAATATTGCCGCCACGAACCCCGCCACGTCCAACCCGCCCTGGCCCGGCAGGTTGCGGAAATGGCGGCTCCAATAGAGCAGGTCCATGTCCAGCAACGGTGCATCGGCCAGCTGGACGAAGGCGATCTTGTCACCCGGTATCGCCCAGATGCTCTCGCTCGGTATCCGCCGCGACAGCGAATGGAAACTGTCGAGGATCATGCCGATGTTCGGATGATCGACCGCCTCCACGATTGCCCAGGCATCGCGATGGTCGCTCACATGCCGTCCCCAGGCCAGCGCCTCATAGCCAACGATAATGTCGCGCTCCCCGGCAATATCGCCCAGCGCGCGGAAATCATCCACGATGCGCTGCCGATCGCCCAGCGCGGCGGGATGGCAGTTCGAACAGAAGAGGATACGATCTGCGCCCAGTTCGTCCATCAGGTCGAACTTGGCCTGCGCCCGGTCGAACGCGCGCTGGCGCAGACCGTCCGGCATCCCCTCGAAATCGCGGAACGGCTGATAGAGCATACAGGCCAGCCCCAGATCGTCCAGCATCGCCCGCACGTCCCGTGGAGCCAGGGCCGAACCGATCAGGTCATTCTCGAAAATCTCCACCCCGGCAAATCCGGCGGCAGCGGCGGCCTGCAATTTCTCCTTCAGCGTCCCGCGCAGGGATACGGTGGCGATAGCGTTGCGGGGGCGGGCGGGGGACATGGCGGCTCCTTGGCTAAGGCCGCCATTGTCGCGCATCCGCCCAAACCCGCAATCCGCCCCGCCTCACCGGGGCATAGCTTGGGGTTATAGTTATTTCATCGTCGGAATGACGAAGCTCTGGTCCACCACCGCGCCGCCGGTCGGCCAGCGCTGGGTGATCTTCTTGTTGCGGGTATAGAAACGCACGCCATCCTCGCCATATTGGTCGAGATCGCCAAAGCCCGACCGCTTCCACCCGCCAAAGCTGTGATAGGCCACCGGCACCGGGATCGGCACGTTGATGCCGACCATGCCGACTTCCACCTGCGCCGCGAACTTGCGGGCATAATCACCATTGCGGGTGAAGATCGCGACGCCATTGCCATATTGATGCTTGCTCGGATAGCTCAGCGCCTGCTCGAACGTCTCGGCCCGCAATATCTGCAACACCGGCCCGAAAATCTCGTCCTGATAGCTTTTCATGTCCGGCGTGACCCGGTCGATCAGCGTGGGCGCCAGGTAGAAGCCATCCTCATAACCCTGCAACTGGAAGCCGCGTCCATCGACCACGATCTCCGCGCCTTCGTCCGCCGCCATCTGGATATAGCTTTCCACCCGCGCCTTATGCTGCCCGGTGACGAGCGGACCATATTGCGCGTCGGGATCGCTCGGAATGCCGGGCCGCAGCGTCTCGATCGCGGCGATCAGCTTGGTGCGGAAAATCTCGGCCGTCGCTTCACCCACCGGCGTCACCACCGGCAAAGCCATGCAGCGTTCGCCCGCCGACCCATAGGCGGCGCCGACGATATCGGCGACCGCCTGGTCCATGTCCGCGTCGGGCAGGATGATGCCATGATTCTTCGCCCCGCCCATGCATTGCGCCCGCTTGCCGTTGGCGGCGGCGCGCTGATAGACATAGTTGGCGATGTCGGACGATCCCACAAAACTGACCGCCTTGATATCGGGATGATCCAGGATCGCGTCCACAATCTCCTTGTCGCCATGCACCACGTTCAGGATGCCCTCGGGCAGGCCCGCCTCCAGCGCCAGTTCGGCCAGCCGCACCGGCACCGACGGATCACGTTCGGATGGCTTGAGGATGAAGGCGTTGCCGCACGCGATCGCCATCGCGCTCATCCATAGCGGGATCATCGCGGGGAAGTTGAACGGCGTGATGCCCGCCACGATGCCCAGCGGCTGGCGCACCGAATAGACATCGATGCCCGGCCCGGCGCCTTCGGTATAGTCGCCCTTCAACAGATGCGGGATACCGCAGGCGAACTCCACGACTTCCAGCCCGCGCTGGATATCGCCCTTCGCGTCGGCGATCACCTTGCCATGTTCGGACGACAGCATACGGGCCAGTTCGTCCAGATTGGCTTCGATCAGTTCGCGATAGCGGAACATCACCCGCGCGCGCCGCTGCGGGTTGGTGGCGGCCCAGTCTGGCTGCGCCGACAAAGCGGAATCCATCGCCTGCTGCAATTGCAACGGGGTGGCGAGTTCGACCTGCGCCTGCACGGTGCCGGTCGACGGGTCCAGCACGTCGGACAGGCGCGCGCCGGGAAAGGATACGCTTTTCCCATGGATGAAATGGCTGATGGAACGCATGTCTCTGGTCCTCTCCTGGCAATGCTATGGCACCGCTATAGACCCGTCGGCTTGGCGGATATACAGGGGCATGAACACAATGGTTGTGCAGATTTGCCCATGCTGAATTCCGACGAACTGCGCCTGTTCCTGGCCGTCATGCGCGAAGGCAATATGCTGGCGGCCGCCCGTCGCATCGGCGTGGACCATAGCACGGTCGCGCGCCGCATGAACGCGATGGAGCGCACGCTGGGCGCGCGCCTGTTCGACCGATCGCCCCGCGGCGTGATGCCGACACCCGCCGCCTTCGCGCTTGTCGGCCATGCCGAACGGATCGAAAGCGAATTGCTGGCGGCGATCAGCAGCGTGGAAGGCCGCGATCGCGACATCGAAGGCATGGTGCGCCTGGCAACGCCGGAGGCCTGCGCCGCGCATCTGGTCGCCCCCCATGTCGCGGCGTTACGCGCCCGCCACCCGCGCCTGACGCTGGAACTCGCGTCGGAAAGCCGGGCCGCCAGCCTGTCCAAGCGCGAGGCGGATATCGCGGTCATGCTTAATCCCCCGCCAAGGGGGCGGCTGGTCACCCGCAAGCTGGTCGATTATCGCATCGCCCTCTACGCCTCGCGGGCCTATCTGGAGCGGGAAGGGGCGCCAGCGACCCGCGCCGACCTCGCCCGCCATGGCTTCATATCCTATATCGAGGATCTGGCCGGCTTCCCTGAAATGATCGCACTCGATGAGCTATTGCCCAGCGCCCACGTCCGCTTCCGCGCCAGTTCCAGCGCGGCCCAGCATGAAGCTGTGGCGGCAGGCATGGGCATGGGCATGCTCCACGTCTTCGCCTCCGCACAGGACGATCGCCTGGTCCAGATATTGCCGACCGAGATGGAAGTGCGCCGCAGCTACTGGCTGGTGATGCACGCGGATATGGAAGGATTGCCGCGGGTTCGGGCCGTGGTCGATTTCCTGGACGACGTCATGCGATCGATGCACGATCGCCTCTGACCTCAGATCAAATTCAACACCGTCGCGGCATGCTCCTGTCGGCAGATCAGCAGGTCGGGCAGATAAACGTCGCGCTGATTATAGACCAACGGCGAACCGTCGATCCGCGAACAATGCAGGCCATGGGCCAGCGCGACGGCGACCGGCGCCATGCTGTCCCATTCATATTGGCCGCCCGAATGGAGATAGATGTCGGCCTGCCCCAGGATGATCGCCATCGCCTTGGCCCCGGCCGATCCCATCGGCACCAGTTCGGCGTTCAACTTCTCCGAGACTGCCACCGCTTCGGCGGCAGGGCGCGTGCGGCTGACCACCATGCGCAGCTTGTCTGGCGCAGGCGGCAGGGCGACGGGCTGATCCGATCGCAGCACCCGGCCGCCATCCATGCCCGGCAAGGCGACCGCGCCGATGACCGGTTGTCCGTCGATCGCCAGCCCGACATGTACGGCCCAATCGCCGCGCTCTTCGCCATATTCGCGGGTGCCATCGACCGGATCGACGATCCACACCCGGCTCTTGGCCAGACGATCGGCATTGTCCTTTTCCTCTTCGGACAACAGCCCATCCTCGGGCCGCTGTTCGCGCAGCGCATGGCATAGAAACTGGTTGGCGGTCTGGTCGCCCGCCTTGCCCAGCGCCTTGGCCGTGAACAAGCCCGAAGCCCGCACGTCCAGCAGCAGGCGACCCGCTATGTCGGCCAGATGCGCCGCCAGCGCGGCGTCGGACAGCGCCGCGCTCATGGAATGAGCCGCGCGACGATGGCCTCGGCCGCTTCCTCGGCGGTCATGACCGACGTATCCACATGGATTTCCGGATCTTCAGGCGCTTCATAGGGGCTGTCGATCCCGGTGAAGTTCTTGAGCTGCCCCGATCGCGCCTTCTTATACAGACCCTTCACGTCGCGCGCCTCGGCATCGGCCAGCGTCGTATCGATATGCACCTCGATAAACTCGCCGGGCTGCATCATGCTGCGCACCATGTCCCGCTCCGCGCGGAAGGGGGAGATGAAGGCGGTGATAACGATCAACCCTGCGTCGGTCATCAGCTTCGCTACCTCGCCCACGCGGCGGATATTTTCCACCCGGTCGGCATCGGTGAAGCCCAGATCCTTGTTCAGCCCATGGCGGACATTGTCGCCGTCCAGCAGGAAGGTATGGCGGTTCATCCGCGCCAGCTTCTTTTCCACCAGATTGGCGATGGTCGATTTGCCTGCCCCCGACAGCCCGGTGAACCACAGCACGACCGGCTTCTGGTTCTTCAGGCCCGCATGGAAATCGCGGCTGATGTCGGTCGATTGCCAATGGACGTTCTGCGCGCGGCGCAGGCTGAAGTGCAACATCCCCGCCGCCACGGTGGCGTTGGTGATCTTGTCGATCAGGATGAAGCCGCCCAGCGTCCGGTTCGCCGCATAGGGTTCGAACACCACCTGCTTGTCGGTCGACAGGTTGGCGACACCGATGGCGTTCAACTCCAGCGTCTTGGCCGCCAGATGCTCCATCGTATTGACGTTGACCTGATATTTGGGCTGCTGCACCGTCGCAGTCACCGTCTGCGTGCCCAGCTTGAGCCAGTAGGACCGGCCCGGCAACATCTCCTCGTCCGCCATCCACACAATCGTCGCTTCGAACTGGTCGGCGGCCTGGGGCGGATTGTCGGACGCGGCGATCACGTTACCGCGCGAACAATCGACCTCATCCGCAAAGCAGAGCGTCACCGACTGCCCAGCAACGGCCTGATCCAGGTCGCCGTCCAGCGTCACGATCCGCGTGATCGTACTGGTCTTGCCCGATGGCAGTACGCGGATGGCATCGCCGGGCTTGACCGATCCGGTCGCAATCTGGCCGGAAAAGCCGCGGAAGTCGAGATTGGGGCGATTGACCCACTGCACCGCCATGCGGAACGGCTTGTCCGCATCCGCCGCGCTGTTGACCTCCACCGTTTCCAGATGCTCGATCAGCGCTGGTCCCTTATACCAGGGCGTGTTCGCGCTGGGACCAGTGATATTGTCGCCCTTGAACCCGGAAATCGGCATCGGCGTAAAGGCCGTGATGCCGATCGAGCGGGCGAACTCGGCATAATCCTTGACGATGCCGTCGAACACCACCTGGTCATAGCCGACCAGGTCCATCTTGTTCACCGCCAGCACGATGTTGCGGATGCCGATCAGGTGGGCGAGATAGCTGTGGCGGCGGGTTTGCGTCAGGATACCCTTGCGCGCATCGATGAGGATGACGGCCAGGTCGGCGGTCGATGCGCCGGTCACCATATTGCGCGTATATTGTTCGTGGCCGGGGGTGTCGGCGACGATGAACTTGCGCTTTTCGGTGGCGAAGAAGCGATAGGCGACGTCGATCGTGATGCCCTGTTCGCGCTCGGCGGCCAGACCATCGACCAGCAGGGCGAAGTCGATCTCCTGCCCCTGCGTGCCGACCTTCTTGCTGTCCGCCTCCAGCGCGGCCAGTTGATCCTCGAAGATCATCTTGCTGTCGTAGAGCAACCGCCCGATCAGCGTCGACTTGCCGTCATCCACCGACCCGCAGGTGATGAAGCGCAGCATCGTCTTATGCTCATGGACCTTGAGATACTGGTCGATATCCTCTGCAATCAGGGCGTCGGTCTTGTAGATGGGGTCGGCGATAGTGTCGGTCATGTCGCTACCTCGTCATCCCAGCGAAGGCTGGGATCTCGTTGATCTTGGGGAGAGTCAGGCGGTCGGGAACCCCAGCC
Source organism: Sphingobium sp. HWE2-09 (assembly GCF_035989265.1). Classification (GTDB taxonomy): domain Bacteria; phylum Pseudomonadota; class Alphaproteobacteria; order Sphingomonadales; family Sphingomonadaceae; genus Sphingobium. Next base: position 1,147,324 of record NZ_JAYKZX010000001.1, read on the forward strand.
TGTGCTGGGGTTGACGCTTCGGAACGCTGCGCATTCCGTGGCGCGTCAAAAATAACCCTCCTGCTTCTTCTTCTCCATGCCCGCGCCACCGGCATCCTTGTCGATTGCGCGGCCCTGCCGTTCCGACGTGGTCGTCAACAGCGTTTCCTGGATCACTTCCGGCAGCGTCTTGGCCGTGCTTTCGACCGCGCCGGTCAGCGGATAGCAACCCAGCGTGCGGAAGCGGATCGACCGCATCACTGGCTCTTCGCCGGGCTGCAACGGGAAGCGATCGTCATCGACCATCAGCAACATGCCGTCGCGCTCCACCGTCGGGCGAGTGTCCGCGAAATAGAGCGGCACGATCGGCACGTCGTTCAGATGGATATATTGCCAGATATCCAGTTCGGTCCAATTGCTGATCGGAAAGATGCGGATGCTCTCGCCCTTATTCTTGCGGGCGTTGTAGAGGTTCCATAATTCGGGCCGCTGGTTCTTGGGATCCCAGCCATGCGAAGCAGTGCGGAAGGAGAAGATGCGCTCCTTCGCCCGGCTCTTTTCCTCATCGCGCCGCGCACCGCCAAAGGCCGCGTCGAAGCCATAGAGATTGAGCGCCTGCTTCAAACCTTCGGTCTTCCACATGTCGGTATGCAGCGCGCCATGGTCGAACGGGTTGATGCCGCGCTCGGCCGCTTCGGGGTTCTGATAGACCAGCAATTCCATGCCGCTTTCCTGCGCCATACGATCGCGCAGCTTGTACATCTCCTGGAATTTCCAGGTCGTATCGACATGCAGCAGCGGGAAGGGCGGGGGCGAAGGGTAGAAAGCCTTGCGCGCCAGATGCAGCATCACCGCGCTGTCCTTGCCGACGCTATAGAGCATCACCGGCTTTTCGGCTTCGGCTACCACCTCGCGCAATATGTGGATGCTCTCGGCCTCCAGTCGCTCCAAATGGGTCAGGGTCTTCGCGTCCACCATATGTCCTCGCAATCGTCTGTCCCGGCAATGGCAGCACACGATGATCTGAGAACCTCCCATATGGGAGGGCGAATATCCCCGCAACGCGAGGATAAGTTTGGCCGCCTAAACCTGGGGCATCACCCCTTGCCACGTCGGGGACGCAGCGCGTCACGCATGGCGATGCTGGAATTGATGCGGGTGACGCCCGGCATGCGCGACAATATTTCGCTATGGATGCGTTCATAAGCGTCGACGCTATCCGCCTCCACCCGCAACCAATAATCGACCGCACCGGTCATCAGGAAACATTCGCGAATTTCCGGGCATTGGCGCACCGCATGTTCGAAGCGGGCCAGAAAATCCTCGGTCTGCCGATCCAGCGTCACTTGCACCAGCACATTGACGACCGCGGTTTCGTCGCGCCCGCCCGCGACCATGGTATAACCGCGAATAGAACCGCTTGCCTCCAACTGCCGGATACGCCGATGGCAGGCGGACGGGGACAGGCCGACCTCCGCCGCGATCTCCGCGTTGGAGCGCCGGGCATTGAGTTTGAGCAGGCGCAGGATCGCACGGTCCATCTGATCGATACTGCTGCCCATATTTGCGATTCCCTTGGAATATTCCGTCTTCTGTGCCGTATTTCCGGCTAAATGTCCTGTAATTTGGAAGCATATTCGAAGAACCGTGATACATTATGGTCCAATCGGAAGGGGACGGCGATGCAGGATGGGACAGCGGCAACCTTGCGCATCGATCTGGGCGCGCTGGTGGCCAATTATCAGTTGATCGCGCGTCGGGTCGCTCCGGCCGCGGTGGCGGGCGTGGTGAAGGCGGATGCCTATGGCCTGGGCGCTATCGCCATATCCCGCGCGCTGCTCGCCGCGGGCTGCCGTCACTTCTTCGTGGCGCATCTGTGCGAGGCTACAGCGCTCAAGCCGCATCTGCCGACGGACACTCCGCTCTATATCCTGAACGGTTTGCCACCGGGCACCGAAGCCGCCTGCGCGGCGCTGGGCGCCATACCCGTTCTCAATGCCCTGGCGCAGATCGACGCCTGGGCCGCCCTGTCCCATCTGCAGGGTCGCTCGCTCCCCGCCGTCATCCAGGTCGACACCGGCATGTCGCGCCTGGGCCTCACGCCTGACGAACTGGCGATCCTGCGCGACCAGCCGCACCGGCTCGACGGCATCGACCTGCACCTGGTCATGAGCCATCTCGCCTGCGCGGATCATCCGTTCGACGATGTCAACCAGCATCAGCGCCGGGCCTTCGACGCGATCGCGCGCCAATTTCCCGGCGTCCCCCGCTCGCTAGACAATTCGGGTGGCGCGATGACGCCCGACGTGCAGCATGGCGATGTCGTCCGCGCCGGAATCGCCCTCTATGGCGGCGCCCCGCATGACGCGCCCAACCCAATGCGCGCCGTAATCACGCTGGACGCCTATATCGTGCAATTGCGCACCGTCCCGGCGGGGGCAGGCGTGGGCTATGGCCTCACCCATCGCTGCGAACGGACATCGCATATCGCGACTGTCTCGGTCGGCTATGCCGATGGCTGGCCGCGTCACCTCAGCAATCGCGGCAGCGCCTATATCGGCGGCGTCCATGTGCCGATCGTCGGCCGGGTGTCGATGGACAGCATGGCGCTCGACGTCACGGACGTGCCCGATCACCTGCTCTATCCCGGCGCGCCGGTCGAACTGATCGGCCCGCACCAGACGATCGACGATGTCGCGGCGCAGGCGGACACGATCAGCTACGAAATATTGACCCGCCTCGGCCATCGTTACGATCGCCTTTATCTGCCCGTCGACAACAGGAACGCTCCGCAATGAAGATCGTCATCTTGGGCAGCGGCGTCATCGGCGTCACCTCCGCCTGGTATCTGGCTCAGGCCGGACATGAAGTCGTCGTGGTGGATCGCCAGGCGGGCGTGGCACAGGAAACCAGCTTCGCCAATGCCGGGGAAATCTCGCCAGGCTACGCCTCGCCCTGGGCAGCACCCGGCATTCCGGCCAAGGCGCTACGCTGGCTGTTCATGCAACATGCGCCGCTCATCCTGCGCCCGGCTGTCGACATGGCGATGCTGCGCTGGCTGGTGGCGATGCTGGGCAATTGCAACGCGGCTGATTACCGCATCAACAAAAGCCGCATGGTGCGCCTCGCCGAATATAGCCGCGACCGGCTGATCGCCCTGCGCGCGGCGACCGGCATCCGCTATGACGAACGCAGCCAAGGCACGCTCCAGCTGTTCCGCGAACAAAAGCAGCTCGATGGCATCGCCAAGGATGTCGATGTGCTGCGCGCCGACAATGTGCCTTTCGAAGTGCTGGACCGCGCCGGATGCCTCGCCGCCGAACCGGGCCTTGCCGCCAGCGCCGCGCCGATCGCAGGCGGCTTGCGCCTGCCCAATGACGAAACCGGAGACTGTTTCAAATTCACCAACGCGCTGGCGGCCATGGCGAAGGGGCAGGGCGTACAGTTCCTGATGGGCCGGACGATCCGGCAGCTGGCGACCGAAAAAGGCCGCATCACCCATGTCGTCACCGACCAAGGCCCGGTCAGCGGCGACGCCTATCTGGTCGCAATGGGCAGCTTCTCGCCGCTTCTTCTGGCTCCCCTGGGCCTGCGCCTGCCGGTCTATCCGGTAAAGGGCTATTCCATCACGGTGCCGATCGTACAGGCGGACGTAGCGCCGGTTTCGACCCTGCTCGATGAAAGCTACAAGGTGGCGATCACGCGCCTGGGCGACCGCATCCGCGTCGGCGGCATGGCCGAACTGTCGGGCTATACCAACGACCTGCCACAGGCACGGCGCGACACGCTGGACCATAGCGTCGGCACGCTGTTCCCTGGCGCGGGCGACCTGTCCCGCGCGACCTTCTGGAGCGGCCTTCGCCCCATGACGCCGGATTCGACCCCGATCGTGGGCGCGACCGGTATCGACAATCTGTTCCTCAACACCGGGCACGGCACGCTGGGCTGGACCATGGCCTGCGGGTCGGGCCAGGTCATCGCCGACATCATCGGCGGCCATGAACCCGCTATCGAAACCGCCGATCTCGCACTGGCGCGCTATCGGCGCTGATCTTTCAGGAGAATGACCATGACCATCACCCGCATCGAAACCGGCCCGCGCATGAGCGAAGCCATCGTCCATGGCGACACCGTCTATCTGTCGGGCCAGGTGGGCGAAGGCGACAGCGTCACGGCCCAGACCCAATTCGCGCTCGATGAAATCGAACGCCTGCTCGGCCTGGCAGGCAGCAGCAAGGCGCATATCCTGCGCGCCACCATCTGGCTGGCGGACATGGCCGACTTCGCGGAAATGAACGCGGTATGGGACGCCTGGATCGCCGACGTCGCCGCCCCCACCCGCGCGACCGGCGAAGCGAAGCTGGCGACGCCCGACTATAAGGTGGAAATTATCATCACCGCCGCGCGCGCCTGATCCTGCGTCATGCGGCCCGCCCTATCGCGCCGGGACGAACATGAAGTGGTAGGTCGGCGCTTTGTAGGTGAAGTCCGGCGTCAGAGCACAATCCTGCGGCGCCTGGCCATAGGCGGCCAGATCGATGCAGCGCATGGCCGATGCGATATTTGTCATCAGCGCGACCCGACCGACGCCGGTCGCGCGCTCGCTGCCACTGCCGCCTTTTGACTTGGCCGACGTCGCGATCTCCTGGTCGAAAATGCGCTGGCCATTGTCGATGCGGGTCAGGCGCCATCCCATGCGAACGGTCGCTTCGCTGGAAAAGGAGATTTTGAACGGCGCATCCATTCCGATCCAGCGAGGGGACAGCCGCACCTTCGCCTGCGTCTCGTTTGGCGCGAGCAGGTTCAGTTTATCCAGTGTTTCGCGCAGCGCCTTTTCGAAGCTCGACCGCTTGGCCGCGCCCATGATCCCGGCGGTGGCGGATGCGCCAACCACGCCCGGCATGTCGGCCACGGGATCGAGTGCGATGCGGTGATAGAGCGGATGGTCCGGCGCAACCGCCTTGGGCGCGCCGGGCTTGAACGGCAGACCCATGGGGGACAGCGGCACGTCGGCCGCCATGGCGCAGGCAGGGCTGATGGCGATCGCTGCGGCGGCAAAAAGGATGGTGCGCATGAAGCCTGCCTAACCCCATAATCATGCCCATCGGTTACGGGATGTCGTTAATGCCATGCTGGCACTTGGGAAAGCGACCGGTTAAGCCTCCGCCATGGACAGCCCCCCTCTCTATTGCCGGATCGGCATCATCGGCGCCGGCCGTGTCGCCAGCGCCATGGCGTACGCGCTGTACCGCCATTCGGCCGCTCCGCTGCTGGTGTGGGGACGCGATCCTGTTAGGCGGGAGGCACTGGTTGCGACCGTCGCCCACAGCAGCGCCACCCCTGACCTGGCGACCCTCGCCGCAACCTGTGACCTGATCCTGATCGCGGTGTCGGATGACGTCATCGCCGCCATGGCGACGGACCTCGCCACCCTTTTGCCCGATGATGCCGCTCCCCTCATCCTCCATGTGAGCGGCCGCAGCGGCGCGACGATCCTCGCGCCGTTGGCGCAACGCGGCGCGCTGACGGCGGCGGTGCATCCCGCCATGACCTTCACCGGCGACGCCACGCAGGAAGTCGCCCGCATGGTCGGCGCGCCCTTCGTCATCACCGCCCCAACTCCTCCCGCGATCGCCGCCGCTCACGCCTTCGTCGCGCTGCTCGGCGGCGTGGCGGAGGAGGTGGCGGAGGCACAGCGCCCGCTCTATCACGCCGCCCTGTGCCACGCGGCCAATCATCTGGTGACGCTGATCGCAGGCGCGTGCGATGCGCTGGCGGCGGCAGGGGTGGCCAATCCACCCGCCTTGCTCGGCCCGCTGGTGCACGCTGCGCTAAACAACAGCCTGGATCGGGGCATGGCGGCCTTGTCCGGCCCGCTCATCCGGGGCGACGGCGACACCATCCGCAACCATCTGGCCGCCCTCTCGGCCGATTGCCCGCAGCTGCTGCAACCCTATCGCGCCATGGCGACCGCCACGCTCGACGCACTGGAACGATCGGGCCAACAGACCTCTACCGAACTCAGGCAGGATCTGGCCTGATCATCGGGCCGGTCCGACAGCGTGCATCCTCTCTTGAAGGACGCGCCGCTGCCAAGCTATGCCATGTCGATCGCAAAAAAGGATAGATGGGTGGCCAAATCGCCGACGACGATGCAGGGCAAGGCGAGCGGGCGGGGGAGCGAGGCGGAGGAAACCCGCCTCAATATCCTGAACATCGCCACGCTGGAGTTCGCCGACAAGGGTCTGAGCGGTGCGCGCATCGATGAGATCGCCGAACGCACCGACGCATCCAAGCGGATGATCTATTATTATTTCGGCAGCAAGGAAGGGCTGTACCGCGCGGTCCTGGAACGCGCCTACACCGCGGTGCGCGAAATCGATGCCGACAATACGCGCAGCGACCTGGCCCCCGACGCCGCCCTGCGCGACGTGGTCGGCGCGACCTTCGACTATCATCACCAGCATCCCGAATTCGTCCGGCTGGTCATGAACGAAAATATCCTGCGCGGCGCGCATATTGGCGAAATCCCCGGCATTCGTGAACGCAACCGCAAGGTGGTGGAGCAGTTGCGCAATATCCTCTCGCGCGGCGTGGACAGCGACCATTTCCGCGAAGGCATCGACCCGCTGGAACTGCATATGACGATCAGCGCGCTCTGCTTCTACAATGTCTCGAACCGCTACACCGTGTCCTACGGCTTCGAACGCGACGTGACCGCGCCGAAGGTACTGGCGCGCCGCCGCGGCAATGTGATCGACATCATCGAAAGCTGGTGCCGCCGCTGATCGCTCCGTCATCATTGGTAGATAAGGATCATCCCGTCATCGGCCTTGCCATAATGTTTCCCGCTGCTATCAATGTACGAAATAGTTCGCACAAAATGAGAAGCGGAGAGGAAAATGCGCAAGCCCGTGATGCTGTCCATGGCTCTGGCGACGCTGGCGGTGAGCGCCCCGGCGGTCCATAGCGCCCAGGCACAAACCCCCTCACAGCCGCCATCCCCCGCCACCGCGCCCGAACCCGCACTGGGCGATCCGCTGCCCGATCGCCTCCTGACTCTCGCCAATGGCGTGACGGTCAATGCCGACATTCCTTATTCGACCATATCGGGCTATCGGCCGATCACCCTCGACCTCTACCGCCCGGCCAAAGCGACCGCGCCATTGCCGCTGGTTATCTATATCCACGGCGGCGGCTGGGCGAACGGCCATACCCGCCAGTCGGGCGCGTTCAGCGACTTCCCCGCCGTCCTCGCCGATCTGTCGGCGCGCGGCTATGTCGTCGCCTCGCTCGAATATCGCCTCTCGAAGGAAGCGCCGTTCCCCGCCGCGATCGACGATGTCCGCACCGCCATCCGCTTCCTGCGCGCCAATGCCGGGCGCTTTGGCGTGGATACAGCCCATGTCGCTGCCTGGGGCGGCTCGGCGGGCGGGCAACTCGCCGCCCTTGCCGCGCTCCAATGCGGCGCTGCGCCGTCCGGTCAGGACAAGAGCAATCCCGCCCAAAGCGATTGCGTCCAGGCCGCCGTGGGCTGGTACGGCGTCTATGATTTCGCCACCATGCCGCAAGCGATCGCAGGGGCGGAAAACGCCTATCTCGATTGCAAAAAGCCCAACTGCCCGGCCGATCGCATTGCCGCCGCCAGCCCCGCCGCCCATGTCGATGCCAAAGACCCGCCGATGCTGCTGATCCACGGCACGGAGGACAAGGTCGTACCCGCCGACCAGTCGCGACAACTGGCCGACAAGCTGAAGACAACCGGCGTACCCGTCACCTTGGAGATCATTCCTGGCGTCGGCCATAGCTGGATCGGTCAGGACGCGGCCGCCACCCGCACCGCCTCGCTGCGCGCGCTCGACCTGACCTTCCGCTTCTTCGACACCCAGCTAAAGGGCAAGCGCTGATGCGCGCGCTGTTGTTGGCGCTGGGGCTGGCGTGCGCCGCACCGGCCACCGCCCAGATCGTGGAAAAGCCCGCTGGCGATCTGGTGCGCACCCAAGGCGGCCTTGTCGCGGGCAAAACGCTTGCGTCCGGCGTGCGTGCCTGGCTCGGCGTTCCCTTCGCCGCGCCGCCGGTGCGTGACATGCGCTGGCGCGATCCGCAACCCCGCGCGCGGTGGGACGGCGTCTGGAACGCGGATCGCTTCGCTCCGGAATGCATCCAGCCGCTGCGCGCGCGCAACATCAACCATTATTTCGGCGAAGAGGCGACCAGTGAGGATTGCCTCTACCTCAACATCTGGGCACCGCCCGGCCCGGCGCCGAAAGACGGCTATCCGGTCGTCGCCTGGATTTATGGCGGCGGCTTCAACATCGGTTCGGCCTCCATGGCCAATTATGCGGGCGATGCGCTGGCGGCAAAGGGCGTCGTCTATGTCGCCATCGCCTATCGCGTCGGCTCGCTCGGCTTCCTCGCCCACCCGGCTTTGAGCGCTGAAAATAGCGGTAAATCAGGCAATTACGGCCTGAAGGACCAAATTGCCGCGCTCCAATGGATCAAGGCGAACATCGCCGGGTTCGGCGGTAATCCCGGCCAGGTGACGATCGCGGGCCAGTCGGCCGGATCGATGTCGGTATCGCTATTGCAAGCCAGCCCGGCCGCCCGCGGCCTGTTCCAGCGCGCCGTCGGCATGAGCGGCGGCGCATTCGGCGGCATCGCCACGCCCATTCCGCTCAAGGAAGGCGAAGCCGAAGGACTGGCGCTGCAAACGGCCTTGGGCGCGCAATCGATCGACCAGATGCGCGATCTGCCCGCCGACAAGCTGATCGCGCTCGCCGCACCGGTACGCCGCCGGTCGATCGTGATCGACGGCGATGTCGTGGCAGAAACCCCCGCCAGCGCCTTTGCCGCCGGACGCCAGAATGACGTGCCGCTGCTATTGGGCTTCACTCGCGACGAAAGTTTCCGCTCGCTCGGCCCGATCGCCAGCGTTGCGGACTATGACGCAGCCGTCCGACGTACCTTCCCAGCCACCGCCACCACAATCCTGAAACACTATCCCGCCAGCACGGTGGAGCAGGCGCAACGGCAGGCGCGCGACATCGAACGCGACTCCACGCTGGGCGCGCAAATGGCGCAATGGTCGCTCGGCCAGTCGGCGACGGGCAAGGCGTCGGTTCACGCCTATTTCTTCACCCGCGTCCATCCCTATCGACCCGGTATAACCTTTGCCGATCATGATCCCGCGACCGTAGGCGCCTATCATTCGGCCGACATCCCCTATTGGCTGGGCACGCTCGACAGCCTCAACCGCTTCCGAGTCACCCGTGATTGGACCGCGGTAGACCAACGCCTGTCGAGCGAGATGATGGACGGGCTGGTCGCCTTCGCCCGCACCGGCAATCCCGGTTCCAACTGGCCCGCATTTACCCGCGCCAAGCCGATGCTGCTGCAACTGGGCGAGACACGCACCGTCACCGCATGGCCGCACTTCGCCGACTGGCC